>DASXJM010000390.1:0-6073 GCA_036497405.1 Streptosporangiaceae bacterium
CGGGTGATTGTGTGGTACACCAGTGGAATCTCTGACGCACGATGTCAGGCGTCCTCACACGGGGCGAGGCGCCGGGACCGTGACGCTGGGTAGAACCGCGTCACGGTCCACATCGTCTGTCAGCAAGGGGACTTCGGTGGGCACCTTTGGGAAGGCCGACTGGGCGGCGGCCGAGGAACTCTTCAGCAGTGCCTACCCCCGCCTGGCCGGCTGGGTGCGGCGCCTGGTCGACGACGACGACACCGCGCACGAGATCGCGTCCGAGGCCTTCACGCGGCTGCTGGCCCGCTGGTCTTCCCTGGAAAATCCGCAGAGCTACCTGTACATGATCGCCACCAACCTGGTCCGGGACCACTGGCGCAAGACCGAGCGGGAACGGCGCGCCCTCCGGACCGTCACCGCGTCCGCGGGCAGCGATCCGGTCGCCCATCCGGCCGAGGACGTGGACGTGCGCAACCTCATCCAGGACCTGCCGCAGCGGATGCGCAACGCGTTCCTGCTGCACTATTACGCGGGGTTCGGCGTGCGCGAGGTCGCCGCGCTGCTGGGCCGGCCGGAAGGCACGATCAAGGCCGATCTGTTCCAGGCCCGCAATCGCCTGAAGGCCACCATGGGGGAATCCGATGGATGATCACCAGGATCCCCGCGACCCGGGCCAGCCCCGTGAAGACGTGGACAACTGGCTGCACGCCCGCATCGACCCGCTGCCACCGCCGCCGGGCACGTTCGACCTGATCAAGCGCCGGGTCCGGCGCCGCCGCTACCGGCAGGTGGCCGTATCGGCCGCGGTGGCGGCGGCGGTGGCCGGGGCAGTCGTGGTGGTGCCGCGGGTGGCCACGTCGGTGCTGCACGTCAACCAGAACAGCGCCAACGGGGCGGCCGCGGCCGGGCCCACCTCCCCCACGGCCCATGCCTCCCGGGGCAACATCGGCTCCGGCGCGGACTCGACGGGGACGCCGACCCCGGTGCCCACCGTCACGCCCCCGCCGCCGGTGCCGCAGAACTTTCGGCCCACCTCGGCCACGTTCGTCGGCCTGAACACCGGCTGGGTGATCGGCCAGGCCGGCGTCCAGGGGAAATGCTTCACGGCGTACTGCACGTCGATCGCGCGGACCAGCGACGCCGGGAAGACCTGGGCCGGGGTGCCCGCCCCGAAGACCGGTTACCCGGACGGCGCCTCGGGGGTGGGCCAGATCCGCTTCCTGGACAAGAACTATGGCTGGGCATTCGGTCCGCAGCTGTACGCCACCACCGACGGCGGCCAGACCTGGGCCGAGCAGGACACCGGCGGCAAGCGCGTGACCGCGCTGGAGACCGTGGGCCACCGGGCCTTCGCCATCTTCGCCACCTGCACCGGCACCGGGGTCGGGTTCGCCGCCCAGTGCACGCAGTTCAGCCTGTACTCCAGCCTCAAGGGCGCCAGCGACTGGACGCCGGTGACCGGTGCCGGCAACCTGTCCGACGGCGGCCAGAACAGCTCGGCTTCCCTGGTGCTGACCAGCACCAAGGGCTACCTGCTCGCCCCGGACGGTTCCCTGTACACCGGCCCGGTCGACGGCACCGGGTCCTGGCAGCAGGTCTCGTCCGATCCGGCTGGCTCCGTCACCTGCAGCCCCGGCGCGGCGCAGGCGGACGGACAGCCGTCCGGGGCGTTGCTCACCACCGCCAACGGCGCCCGCGCCGTGCTGGCCTGCACCATGCCCGGCGGCGGCGCCAACGTCTTCACCTCCGCCGACGAGGGGGCCGTCTGGCGGCAGGCCGGAACCGTCTCCGGGGGCCGGGTAACCACCGCCGCCACCCAGGCCGGTGGCCTGATCGTGCTCTCCACCAGCAACGGCATCGAGGTGTCGAACAACAACGGCCAGAGCTGGCAGGCGTCGGCGGCGGGCTCGTCCGGGCCGCCGGGCGGGTTCGGCTGGGTGGGCATGACCAGCCCGACCCAGGGCGTGGCCCTGCCCGCCGACCCGTTCCAGCACACGGCCTGGTTCACCTTCGACGGCGGGCACACCTGGCAGCCGCAGGCGGTCAGCGGGCCATGACCCGCTCACCGGGCTGCTCGCCCGGGCCGGCCTGCTCCGGCTGGCTGCTGAGCGCGTCGAGGAGTTCGTCGGCGGCCCGGTAGGGGTCGAGTTCGCCGCTGGCCACCCGGGCCGCCAGCGGGTCCAGGGCCGTCTCCCCCGGTAGCTGGGTCATGGAGCGGCGCAGCCGGCTTAGGGCCAGCGCGGCCACCTCTTCCCGGGCCCGGGCGGTGCGGCGGCGGTCCCGCTCGCCGGACGACTCCAGCCAGGTCCAGTGGGCGTCCAGGCGCTCGACCAGTTCGCCGAGGCCGTCGCCGGTGGTGGCCACGGTGGACACGATGGGCGGCTTCCAGTCGTCCGGCCCGGGCTGGGCCAGGGCGATCATGGTGCGCAGGTCGCGGATGGTCTCCTGGGCCTGGGGCCGGTCGGCCTTGTTGACCGCGAACACGTCGGCGATCTCCAGGATGCCGGCCTTGGCCGCCTGCACGGCGTCGCCCATGCCCGGCACGACCAGGACCACCACCGAGTCGGCGGTGGCGGCGATCTCCACCTCGATCTGCCCGACCCCGACCGTCTCGATCAGGATGACCTCGAAGCGCGCGGCGTCCAGGGCCCGGATCACCTGCGGCGTGGCCACGGCCAGGCCGCCGAGGTGTCCCCGGCTGGCCATGGACCGGATGAACACGTCGGGGTCGGTGGCGTGCTCCTGCATGCGGATCCGGTCGCCGAGCAGGGCACCCCCGGTGAACGGCGAGGACGGGTCGATGGCCAGCACCGCCACCCGCTGGCCCAGAGCGCGGTACGCCTTGACCAGGGCGCTGGTCACGGTGGACTTGCCCGCGCCGGGCGGGCCGGTGAGGCCGATGACCCGGGCCCCGCCCGCGCGCGGGGCCAGTTCCCGCATCAGGGCCCGGACCCGGGGTGAATCGTCCTCGATCAGCGAGACCAGGCGGGCCAGGGCCCGCGGGTCACCGTCGTGGGCCCGCGCCACCAGGTCCGCGGCACCGGCGGCCGGGCGGCCGTGGCCGCCGGCGTTTCCGGGAAGCGGGGGCACGTGCGGCGATCAGGCCGACGGCACGCGCAGCAGCAGCGCCTCGCCCTGGCCGCCGCCACCGCAGAGTCCGGCCGCGCCGACCCCGCCGCCGCGACGGCGCAGCTCGTAGGCCAGGTGCAGGGCGATCCGGGCCCCGGAGGCCCCGATCGGGTGGCCCAGGGCAATCGCGCCGCCGTTGACGTTGACCCGCTCCGGGCCCACGCCCAGGTCGCGCATGGACTGGATGGCGACCATGGCGAAGGCCTCATTGATCTCGATCAGGTCCAGGTCGGCCATTGTCAGCCCGCCCTTGGCCAGCGCCCGCCGGATCGCGTTGGACGGCTGGGAGTGCAGCGAGTTGTCCGGGCCCGCGACCAGCCCGGCCGCGCCGACCTCGGCCAGCACCTGGGCCCCGAGGGCTTCGGCGGTCTCCCGGGCCATCACCACCACGGCGGCGGCGCCGTCGGAGATCTGCGAGGCCGAGCCGGCCGTGATCGTGCCGTCCGGGGCGAAGGCCGGGCGCAGGCGGCCGAGCGACTCGGCCGTGGCCTCGGGGCGGATGCCCTCGTCCTCGTCGAACAGCAGCGGATCGCCGCCGCGGCGGGGCACGGCCACCCCCACGATCTCCTCGGCCAGCACGCCGTTCTTGACCGCGGCCGCGGCCCGCTGGTGGGACAGGGCCGAGAACTCGTCCTGCTCGGCCCGGCTGATGCCCAGCTTGGCCCCGAGCCGCTCGGTGGACTCGCCCATGGACACGTGGTCGTAGGAGTCGGTCAGGCCGTCCAGGGCCATCGAGTCCTGGACCTCGACCGGGCCGTACTTGTAGCCGGAGCGGGACTTGGGCAGCAGGTGCGGGGCCTGGGTCATGGACTCCATGCCGCCCGCCACCACCACGTCGAACTCGTCGAGCCGGATGTACTGGGCGGCCAGCGCGATCGCGTCCAGGCCGGACAGGCAGACCTTGTTGACGGTCAGCGCGGGCACCGACATCGGCACCCCCGCGGCCACGGCCGCCTGCCGGGCCGGGATCTGGCCCGCGCCGGCCTGCAGCACCTGGCCCATGATCACGTAGTCGACCTGGTCCCCGCCGATGCCCGACCGCTCCAGCGCGGCCTTGATGGCGATGCCACCGAGGTCGGCGCCGGAGAACCCGGCCAGCGAGCCGAGCAGGCGGCCGATCGCCGTCCGGGCTCCGCCCACGATGACCGGCTCTCGCCCGGCCGGCGTCCCCGTGCTGCTGGACAGAGCCTCGCTCATCCCGACACCTCCACGTCACGACCTCTTGTCACGATACCCAGCCGCTATCGCCAGCACGCGAACCCCCGGCCGGCATTCCGCGGGGGCGATCTGCTGTGATGGGCCGATCATGCTGACCAGGATCGATCACGTCGGAATCGCCTGCCGGGACCTCGAGGCGACGGTGGAGAAGTACTGCTCGGTGTTCGGGCTGACTGTGGTGTCGCGCGAGGTCATTGAGGAACAAGGTGTGCGTGAGGCCATGCTGCTGGTGGCCACCGCCGAGACTGGGGCCGAGACCGAGACCGGGACCGGGGCCCAGGGCTCGCCGGGCGGGGTCCCGGGTGCCTCCTATATCCAGCTGATGGAGCCACTGTCGGCGGACACCCCGGTCGGGAAATTCCTGGACCGGCGGGGCGAGGGCATCCACCACATCGGGTACGGGGTCGACGACGTCCGGTCGGCGCTGGCCGAGGTGGGCGAGACCGGCGTCCGGCTCATCGACCAACGCCCCCGTCACGGCTCGCTGGGCGCCTCGATCGCGTTTCTGCACCCGGCCGATCTGGGCGGAGTGCTCACCGAACTGGTCGAGCCGAAACGCGTTCAGGGCTAATTCGCGGCCGGCCCGGAACCGCGGCCGGGAGCACCCCCGCAACCGCCCTGAAGGTCGTCACATCTGTACCACTGGTGTACAGGAGTGGTCGTTGGCGGGGCCGGCCCAGTTCGAAAAAGGGGCCATTAAGCAGGGAGAATATACAGACAACGACCGATATAGTGCCTATTGCCCGGAAGCGTAGGTCACAGTCCAGAGAATCCGCCGCTGGGAAGTCCGAAGGAACCAACATCGGCGCGCAGGCGGAGTAGTCTGCCTGCTACCGGGTGAGAAAATCGCAGAAGTCCGTTAACGACCGGGCTAGGAACCGCCGACCCGCCGGCGGATGGCCTTCCGATCGGGCGATGAGATGCTCATTCGGACTCCCCGCCTGCCGTACCGTCCAACAGGGTTAGGCCACATGCAATCCGATATTGACGCACAGCTCACCAACTTCTTTGATGACCAGCAGCCGCGCGAGTTCGCGAAGGTTATGCGCGGCTACGATCCTCAGCAGGTCAACGAGCATCTCGCCCAGATCGAGGGGGATTTGCGCCAGCAGAAGGATCAAGTTCAGGGACTGCACCGGGACCTGGCTGAGGCTCATCGGCAGCTCCAGGAGCAGGAACGACCGACCTACTCGGGTCTGGGCGCACGGATTGAGCAGCTGCTCCGCCTCGCGGAGGAGCAGGCCACCGAGCTGGTCCAGGCAGCCAGGTCTGAGGCCAACGAGATCAAGGCCGCTTCCAAGGTGGACGCGGCCGAGGTCCGGGCGTCGGCCGAGAACGAGGCCGCCGAATTGCGCGCGAACGCCAAGCGCGAGACCGACGACCAGCGGGGCGCGGCAGAGCGCGAAGCGGACTCGATTCGGACGGGTGCGCGGCGCGAATCGGACGAGCTCACCTCGACGACCGAGCGCGAAGTGGCCAAGCTGCGCGCTACGGCGGACCACGAGATCGCCGAGAAGCGGGCGGCCGTCGAGCGCGACATCGCCAAGCTGCGCACCACGACTGAGCGGGAAGTGGCCCAGCTCAAGGCGTCGGCGAAGCGGGAACGCGACGAGATCCTCACCACCTCCAAGCGGCAGGCGGATGAGATGCGCAGCCAGGCGCAGCGCATCCTGGAGGAGAGCGAAGCGCAGCGGGCTCAGGCCGAGGCCGAGTTCGAGATTCAGCTGGCGGCCCGGCGCGAAGA
>DASXJM010000391.1:0-3991 GCA_036497405.1 Streptosporangiaceae bacterium
GGGACCACGCCGGACGCGGTGGACAGGCAGAAGTTGCTGTCCAGGCCGTAGGGCGCGTACTGGATCTCCACGGTCTGGTCGCCACCGTAGGTGTGGTCGAACTGCGCGGAGACCAGCCCGTGGTTGCGGTAGAAGCTGTGCACGGTGCCCAGGAAGGCGAGGCTGAAGTCCTCGGCCGGGTCGCTGTTGGACGCCTGGAACAAGATGACCGGCTGGCCGGCCTTGGCCTTGGCCTGGTACACGTCGGTGACGTACTTGGGCCCGTACTTCTGCGAGAACAGCTGGGCGCAGTCACCGGAGCAGGGCGGGGTCGCGGCGCTGGCGGTCAGCGTGCCGACCATACTCAGGCCGCCGCCGACAACGGCGAACGTCGCCGCCCCGGCCGCGATCTTGGCCTTGATGGACATCAAATCTCCTTAACGTTCCCGGCCGTCAATGACGACGGCCGGGGCCGGGAACACGACGAAGGCTCCCTGGCCGGGGAAAGTTCTGGGAGGAACCCGATCCCGAAGTGGCCAGGGAGCCTGGTCTGGAGGCGTCAAGCCTCCGGTCGTGCGGTGTTACTAGCGGACGGGACCGTTGACGGTGCCCCACTCCTGGTTGTCGAACGTGGTGCCGTCGGAGTACTGCTTCTCCGGCTGGACGTTCAGCTGCGGCCGCGGCATGTCGGTCGGGTTGCCGGCCGGGTAGTTGAGCACCAGCGGGTTGGAGAAGGTGTTCGTCGCACCGTTGATCAGCGCCACGTCGGTGTTGACCGGCGAGAACACGCCACCGTTGCTGCGGCCGTCGGTCACCACGCTGGAGCCCTGCGGGGCGGTCCGGCCATCGGTGTCGGCGGCCCAGATCGAGTTGGAGTACTGGCCACACGGCTCGAGGCGCACCTTGTAACCCGGCTGCGGGGTCTCGTTCGACCACGTCGACAGGCAGAAGTTGCTGTTCAGGCCGTACGGCTCGTACTGGACCTCGTAGGCCTCGTCCGAACGGTAGGTCCGGTCGAAGGCCGGGGTGACCAGGCCGTGGTTGTTGTAGAAGCTGTGCACGGTGCCCAGGTCGGCCACCACGAAGTCCTCGGCCGGGTCGCTGTTCGACCGCTGGAACAGAATGACCGGGGTGCCGGCCGCGGCGCGGGCCTGGAACACGTCGATCAGGTACTGCGGCCCGTACTTCTGGGTGAAGATCGAGGTGCAGTTGGCGCCGCAGTTAGGCGTCGCGGCGCTGGCGGTCATCGTGCCAGCCATCGCCAGGCCACCACCAACGAGCCCGAAGGTGGCGGCCCCCGCCGCGATCTTTGCCTTGACAGACATTCAGATTCTCCTTGGATTACTTGCCCAGCTGCCGGTGACCGTTGCTGGGTGGGAGACCGGTCTCCCGGCAGCTCCCAGTCACTTCGAGTCACTGGAGGCTGCCCGAAGGCCGGCTGGCTCTTCAGCCCCACGCCGCCGCGTTTCCGCAGCCGAGGGGCTTGAACGTTCACCTGATCCCGATCGGCCAGGCCGAGCGTTCGGTCATGAATGAATCACGGAGCGTTACGAGAGATGATGCTATGGCCGCCCCGAAAGGGCGTCAACAGGAGTTCGCAATGTCCGCATTAAGCCGAAGAGAGCGGATGAGGCCGCAAATACTTGGCTCTCAAGAAATGGCTTTCCGCCCTTTTGGGAAACATTCGATAACAACGAATTTTCGTATGCTGGGACATAGGCGGACATTCACAAAGGCAGCGCGACACTCAACCGTTGCCGTTTGGAGACCAAAATTCCCGGAGTTGGGCGGGCGTGGCGCGGGACACGTCCGGGCCCGGTCCACAGCGGGCGGCCGGGCGTCGGCCCGGGCCTGGCCGCCCGGAGACGGGAACGGCCCCCAGGCCCGGGGCCCGTTCGGAGATCGGCGGCGGGGCCGGATCAGTTCGGGGGTGCGTCGGCCCGGAAGATGGGCCAGCCGATCTCGGTCCGCCACCGGGTCTGGTCAGGGGTGTCGTTGGCGCCGATCAGGTAGTACTCGCGCAGGGGGCCCTCGACGCCGATGGCGTGGGTGGCCACGTGGGCCCCGAGGCGGCCGTAGCTGAGATCGATGTCGGCCAGGCCGCCCTGGTGGGTGATCACGGCCAGTTCGGCGGGCGGGATGCTGATCGGGGCCACCCGGCCCACGGACCGGACCGCGCCGGTGACCGGGATGAACAGCGTGGCCTGGCCCTGCTCGTCCTCGTAGACCCCGCTGGCGAACATGCCCCCAGCCGGGCCGGTGGCGGGCAGGCCCTGGGCCTCGACGGTGGCCTTCAGCTCGGCCAGGGCCCCCCGCCACCAGGGCTCGATGCCGGCCCGGTCCACCACCTGCCGGAGGCCGGCCGCGTCGGCCCGGCCGACGGTGCGATGGACGATCGGGGCCGGCCCGTCCGGGGACTCCAGCAGGTTGCGCAGCGAGTCGACCGCGGTCCGGGTCTGGGCCAGCTGGGCCTCCAGCCGGTCCAGGTGACCGGCGATCAGGCGGTTGCGCTGCTCGGTGTCCGGCGCGGCCAGCACCGCCTTGACCTCCGGGACCGGCATCTCCAGGTCACGCAGGCGCCGGATGACCTGCACGACCGGGATCTGGGCGGTGGTGTAGTAGCGGTAGCCGGTGTGCGGGTTGACCTCGGCGGGCTCGAGCAGCCCCACCTGGTGGTAGTGCCGCAGGGTCTTGACGCTGAGGTGGGACATCCGGGCGAACTCGCCCACGGTCACGGTGGCCGCCATGGCCTCAGTCTCGACCCTCCGGCTGCGGGAGGGTCAAGCGACCATAGGGTGGGACGGTGCTGAGGCTCTACGACGCGGCCACCCGGGAGGTGGAGACGGTCCGGCCCGGGCACCGTCGCGAGCTGCGGGTGCTGGCCGTGGCCCCCGCCCTGGCCGGCCCGGACGACCCTGACCTGGCCGCGCTGCGGGCCGGCCTGCTGCCGGACCAGCTCCGGCGCACCGCCGAGCGGAACCGCCTGGTCCCGAC
Organism: Streptosporangiaceae bacterium; assembly: GCA_036497405.1. Taxonomy (GTDB): domain Bacteria; phylum Actinomycetota; class Actinomycetes; order Streptosporangiales; family Streptosporangiaceae; genus Bog-532. The sequence continues at coordinate 2,974 of DASXJM010000391.1, forward strand.
GGTGTGCGAGGTGACCGCGCCGGGCCAGGCCGGGACCGGGCCGCTGGCGGCCGGGGTCCGGGCCGCCCTGAACATCCACCCTCCGGCCCGGATCGCCCCGGCCGGGGAGCCGGTGGCCCGGACGGTGGAGTTCGCCGGGCCCGGGACCCCCGCGTTCGACGTGGGCACCGGCGACACCGGCTGGCTGGCCGGGATGGACGCGGTCCGCTACCACGCGGCACCCACCGGGGCGGTCAGCACCGGGGACGGCGGCCCGCAGCGGTGGTCCGAGCTGACGGCGGCGGACATCGACCCGCTGGCCGTGCGCCTGGTCTTCACCCGCCACCGGTACCGGGACGATGCCGACCTGAGCTGGGACGTCCTGGGCGAGGCGGACCGGGCCCTGGCCAGCTGGCGGCGGTCCGTGGCCGAGTGGGCCAACTCCCCCAGCGCGGCCATGCCCGCGGCCTACACGGAAGCCATCAGCGCGGCCTTCGACAATGATCTGGACACTCCGGCCGCGCTGGCCGAACTGCACCGGCTGGCCAGCGATCCGGACGTCCCGCCCGGGGCCAAGTTCGAGACGTTCGCGGCCGCCGACCGGCTGCTCGGCCTGGATCTGGCCCGGGATATCGGCCGGTACTGAGGCCCGCTGTGCGCGACATTTAACACGCCCGTCATGCAGATTTAGCGATCAGCCGTCTCACTTCAGTTTCGTTTAACGATTCGACGGTGCAGAGCGCAAACGCGCAACGTTTTTTGAGTCCTACGCATGATTAACGGATATCTGTTGTGTGCGGGCGGCTCCTATGCTGTGGCCATGACGATGGCCATGGGGGCCGAGCCCGGACGCGATGAGCTGGTGATACTCCCGGCGACAGCGCGAATCGCCTCGGCACGCAGTTACCTGATGTGTCCGCCCTTCCACTTTGCGGTCGAGTACGCGATCAACCCGTGGATGCGGCCGGATCAGCCCGCCGACCCCCGCCGGGCCGTGCGGCAGTGGGAACGCCTGCGGCAGATCTATACCGAGCTCGGT
>DASXJM010000392.1:0-13711 GCA_036497405.1 Streptosporangiaceae bacterium
CGGTGACACCATCCGGAGGCCCGGGTCACCCTCGGCGTCCTGATCGCGGGGATCGGGATTCGTCCGGGCGCGGGCCAGGGCCTCGGCCTCCTGGGCCTCCAGGTCGCTTTCCTTCACGGGCGGCCCTTCACTGCCTGCTGAGCTTCTTCATGGCCGCGCGCAGCACGGAGGCCACGTCGGCGGACTCCGGCGGCACACCCTCGGCCTCCAGGTCGGCCGCCACCGCCTGCACCGCCTGCTCGGCGTCGCGGGCGGGCCAGCCCAGGTTGACCAGGCCGGACTGGGCCTGCTCACGCCAGGACGGCGAGGCCGCGGGCATGACCCGGGAGCGGTCGGCGGGAATGTCGCCGGGGGCGCCGAGCCGGTCCTTCAACTCCAGCACGATGCGCTGCGCGCCCTTCTTCCCGACGCCCGGGACCAGGGTCAGCGCGCCCAGATCGCCGGTGGCCACGGCCCGGCGCAGCGCGTCCGGGCTGTGCACGGCCAGCATGGCCAGGGCCAGTCGCGGGCCGACCCCCGAGGCGGTCTGCAGCAACTCGAAGACGTTGCGCTCGTCGTCGCTGCCGAACCCGTACAGGGTCAGCGAGTCTTCCCGCACGATCAAGGCGGTCGACACGTGCGCGGTCTCGCCCGGCCGCAGCGTGGCCAGGGTGCCCGGCGTGCACTGCACGCTGAACCCGACTCCGCCGATCTCGATGACCGCGCCGTCGGGCGCCACCCCGCTGACCGTGCCGTGCAGGTGCGATATCACTGCTGCCTCCCCGGATACACCGGATTCGGTCGGGCCCGGGCGGCCCAGCCGCCGACGCCGCGGCCGGAGCTGGCGGCGGCCAGCTCGGCCAGCCGGGACCGCGAGCCGCCCCGCCACAGGTGGCAGATGGCCAGGGCCAGGGCGTCGGCGGCGTCGGCCGGGCGCGGGGGGTCGGCCAGCCGCAGCAGCCGCGTCACCATGGTCGTGACCTGCTGCTTGTCCGCGCGGCCGTGGCCGGTGACCGCGGCCTTGACCTCGCTGGGGGTGTGCAGGGCCACCGGCAGCCCGCGCCGGGCCGCGCACACGATGGCGATCCCGGCCGCCTGGGCCGTGCCCATCACCGTCTGCACGTTGCGCTGGCTGAACACCCGCTCCACGGCCACGGCGTCGGGCTGGTGCTCGGTCAGCCAGGCCTCGAACTGCTGCTCCAGCGCGAGCAGCCGCTGGCTGATCTCGTCGTCGGCGGGGGTGCGGGCCACGCCCACCGCGACCATGGTCAGTGCCCGGCCCGGGGTACCGTCCACCACACCCAGCCCGCAGCGGGTCAGGCCGGGGTCGATGCCGAGCACCCGCATCGGGCGCTGGGAGGCACTCAGGGCCATGTCCGTTGCGCCTTCTCCCGGGCCATGATGCATGCCTCCGCCAGACCGACCAACACTGTCGCCGAACATCTGTTCGGCATCGAACTTACCGGATCAGAAGTTATCGAGCAGGAACGACGCGCCGCCGAAGGCTCCGTCCAGCTCGCTGTCGGCGGCCGGATCTCCGCCGGAGGCCAGCCCGGCCAGCCGCAGCGAGGCCATGGGCGTGCCCGCGTACAGCGCGGCCAGCCCGCGGACGCCGATGGTCAGCGGGTGGGTGGCCTCGGAGGCGTGGACCAGGGTGCCCCGGCCCCCGGTGACCGACAGCTCCCACAGGCCGTTGTTGCCGTCGCGGCTGTCGTCCTGGATGGACAGCGGCAGGCTCAGCTGGGCGGACAGCGGGAAGCCGCGGCCGTGAATGGCCGCGGGCACGTCAACCAGCCGGAGCATCCACATCTCGTGGAACTTCAGGTAGGTGTCCGGTTCCCGGGTCAGCCAGAAGATCGGGTCGTCCGGTCCGACCCGGGCGGTCACGGTGTCGGCGATGGAGGAATGCGAGGCCACGACGGACCACAGCTCCCGCAGGGTCCGCTCGGTGGCGGCGACGATCCGCTCCACGTGAATCTCCTGGCCCTGGGCCCAGCGATAGGCCAGGAACCCGTCCGGGGTCAGGTAGGCGTACAGGTCCGGGTCGGCCAGCCAGGCCGCCGCTGAGGCCGCGTCGCGGGTGTTGGGCCCGCTGTGCCGGGCCTGCTGGTGGGCCCGGCCGATGACCTCGATGACGGTCGCGGCGTCGTCGGGGGTGGCCCGGGCGAACGGGGCGGCGTGCAGCCCGCCGGCGGGCTCGTCGGCCAGGGTGCCGGCCGTGTTCCGGCTGATGTCGGGGGCGAGCAGGCTGCGCAGGGACCGGGCCGGCAGGGAGATGCGGTAGTCGCCGCCCGCCATCTCCCAGCCCAGTGACCGGTAGATCGGGGTGGTGGCCGGGAAGAGCACCGACAGCGGGTAACCGCGGCGGGCGATGGCGTCCAGCACCTCGGTCATGAGGGTGCGGCCCACGCCGCGGCCGCGGAACTCGGGGGCCACCATGACCGCGGCCACGCCGGCCATCGGCAGGGACCGCCCGTGCCACCACTGCTGCATGTCGTGCCAGGTGGCGGAGGCCACCATCCGGCCGTCGGAGAACGCGCCGAACACGCGCTGGTCGGCGATGGCCTGACCGGTCCGGGCCCGGCGGCGGGCCACCGCCTCCGGGCTGCCGGTGGCGGCCCCGGGCCCGAACGCCCGCCGGGCCAGATCGATGATGGCGTCGAGGTCGTCGCTGGGGGCGATCTCGCGGATGTCCGTACCGGAGTGCGAAGTCAGATGGGTTGCCACAAGGGCAACGCTACTCAGCTCAGCTTCTCCATGATCTCGTCGGGCACGGAGTAGTTGGCGTAGACGTCCTGCACGTCGTCGGAGTCCTCGAGCGCGTCGATGACCCGGAACACCCGGCGGGCCTGGTCTTCGTCAACCGGGATCTCCATGGTCGGCACGAACGCGATGTCGGCCGACTCGTAGTCGATGCCGGCGTCCTGCAGCGCGCTGCGCACCGCGACCACGTCGGTGGCCTCGCTGGTCACCTCGAACGAGTCGCCGAGGTCGTTGACCTCCTCGGCCCCGGCCTCCAGCACGGCGCCGAGGACGTCGTCCTCGGAGACGCCGGGCTTCTTGTCGACAATGACGACGCCCTTACGGTTGAACAGGTACGACACCGAGCCGGGGTCGGCCAGGGCGCCGCCGTTGCGGGTGAAGGCGACGCGGACGTCGGAGGCGGCCCGGTTGCGGTTGTCGGTCAGGCACTCGACCAGAACCGCGACCCCGCCGGGGGCGTAACCCTCGTAGGTGATGTTCTCGTAGGTGGCGCCGCCGGCCTCCTGGCCGGAGCCGCGCCGCATGGCCCGGTCGATGTTGTCGTTGGGGACCGAGCTCTTCTTGGCCTTCTGGATCGCGTCGTACAGCGTCGGGTTGCCGGCCGGGTCACCGCCACCGGTCCGCGCCGCCACTTCGACGTTCTTGATCAGCTTGGCGAACAGCTTGCCGCGCTTGGCGTCGACCACGGCCTTCTTGTGCTTAGTGGTCGCCCACTTGGAGTGGCCGCTCATGTGTTTCCCTTCACGATGTCAACAAAAAGCTGGTGGATCCGCGGGTCGCCGGTCAGCTCCGGGTGGAAGGACGTGGCCAGGAGGGGACCCTGCCGGACCGCGACGATCCTACCGGCGTGCTCGTCGGTGCCGAGGATCTCGACCTCATCGCCCGCCTGCTCGACCCAGGGGGCACGTATGAACACCGCCCGCAGGGGCGGCCCCGTGACACCAGTGAGCGAGATGTCAGCTTCGAACGAGTCGACCTGACGCCCGAACGCGTTGCGCCGGACCGTCATGTCGATCCCGCCGAAGGTCTGCTGCCCGTCGACCCCGTCGACCAGGCGGTCGGCCAGCATGATCATGCCCGCGCAGGAGCCGAAGGCCGGCAAGCCGGCGGACAGTATCTTACGCAACGGCTCCAGCATCTCGAAGGACATGGCCAGCCGCCACAGCGTGGTCGACTCGCCGCCCGGGATGATCAGCCCGTCCACCGACTCCAGCTCGTCCGGCCGGCGCACCAGGGTGGACCGCGCGCCCGCCGCCTGCAGAGCCCGGACGTGTTCGCGCACGTCACCCTGGAGGGCCAGGACGCCGATCAACGGGGCTTGCGAGTGGGGCACAGCGGGTCCTTCGGGCATGGCGGAACGCGGTGGTTGGTGGGGATCCACCGGTATAACGCTGTTTGAGGTGCTCTTTCTTCCGCTACCAGCCGCGGCTGGCGTAGTGCTGCTCGGCGGGCAGGTCGTCCAGGTTGATGCCGACCATCGCCTCGCCCAGGCCCCGCGAGACCTTGGCGACCACGTCCGGGTCGTCGTGGAACGTGGTCGCCTTGACGATGGCCGCGGCCCGCTTGGCCGGGTCACCGGACTTGAAGATGCCGGAGCCCACGAACACGCCGTCCGCACCGAGCTGCATCATCATGGCCGCGTCGGCCGGGGTGGCGATCCCGCCCGCGGTGAACAGCACCACCGGCAGCCGTCCGGCCGCGGCCACCTCGGCCACGATCTCGTACGGGGCCTGCAGGTCCTTGGCCGCGCTGAACAGCTCTTCCTCGGGCAGGGTGGCCAGCCGCGCGATCTCGCGGCGGATCTGGCGCATGTGCCGGGTGGCCTCGACCACGTTGCCGGTGCCGGCTTCGCCCTTGGAGCGGATCATGGCCGCGCCCTCAGCCAGCCGCCGCAGCGCCTCACCGAGGTTGGTCGCGCCGCACACGAACGGGACGGTGAACTTCCACTTGTCGATGTGGTGGGCCTCGTCGGCCGGGGTGAGGACCTCGGACTCGTCGACGTAGTCGACCCCGATGGCCTGCAGCACCTGGGCCTCGGCGAAGTGGCCGATCCGGGCCTTGGCCATGACCGGGATGGAGACGGCCTCGATGATCCCGTCGATCATGTCGGGGTCGCTCATGCGGGCCACGCCGCCCTGGGCGCGGATGTCGGCGGGCACCCGCTCCAGCGCCATCACCGCGACCGCGCCCGCGCCCTCGGCGATCTTGGCCTGGTCGGCGGTGACCACATCCATGATCACGCCGCCCTTGAGCATCTCGGCCATGCCGCGCTTGACCCGGGCCGTGCCGGTGGCGGACGCTTCGGGGCTCGGGGTGCCTGCGGACTCGACGGTGGACACTTCAGACCTCACTTGCTGGGGTGCTCGGGTGGTTGGCTGGATATCTCCATGTTAGGCGGTACTAAGGATCACCCGGAGAGACGCTGCATGTCGGCGCCGGCGCCGTCGTCGTCCTCGACGGCCAGGGAGTCGTCCATCTCGAAGAACTCGGGCCGCGGGGCGTGGCCGGCCAGCCGCAGCAGCCGGACCAGCGGCTTGCGCCGGGCGTCCCGGGTGGTCGCGACCGCGGTGTTGTAGAACTTGCGGGCCACCAGGACCTGGTGGGCGGCGGCTTCCAGCTCGGCCAGCAGGTCGGCGGCGCCGTCCACGTCGACCAGCGAGTCCTGAAAACCGGGCTGGGCGAACGCAGCCCGCAGGGCCCGGGACAAGTTGCTCTGTGTCAGTTCTATTCGGGTCAGCTCCACCTGGGCCAGTTCCTGGCCGGCCAGGTCGGTGCCCCGGCCGCCGCGGGCCTCGTGCGCGGCGTCGGCCAGCAGCACGCTGGTGGCCGGGTCCAGGAAGCCGGAGGCAGCCAGCTCCAGCACCACCGAGCTGCGCCGGACCAGGGTCACGTCCAGCGCGGCCCGGGCCGCCTCCAGCCGGGTGTGCATCCGGTCCAGGCGGCCGGCCCGCCAGGACACGTACACCCCCAGGAACAAGATGACCGCGACGGCGATCACGATGTCGGTGATGGTCATGACCTGGTCTCTGCTTCAGGTGACGGCAGCCGCACGCCACTGGCCTACCAGGCGGCGCAGTTGCTGGCGACTGTGGATGCCGTATTTCGCGTAGATGTTGCCTAGGTGATACTCCACGGCTTTGCGGCTGATGAACAGCTCGGCGGCGATCTCCGGGTTGGACAGGCCCTTGCCGACCAGGTGCGCGACCTCGGTTTCCCGGCTGGTCAGCTCCTGGTAGGACTTCTTTCCGGGGTCCCGGTTGCGGGGCAGGTGGCAGGCGGCCAGTTCCTGGTCGGCCCGCTCGGTGAACGGGGCCGCCCGCAGGTCGGCGAACAGTGCCCGGGCCCGGCCCAGCCGTTCGGCCGCGTCGGCCCGGTGGCCGGTGCGGCGCAGCAGCCGGCCGTGGGCCAGCAGCAGCCGGGCCCGGTACACGGGGCTCTCCCCCGCCGTCACGTCCTGGCCGGCCGCGTACACCTGCCCGGCCTGCTCAAGGTCGCCCTGCTGTTCGGCCAGCCAGCCCCGCAGCCAGGCCCGGGCGGTCCGCAGGTAGCTGGGCTGACCGGGCGGGCCCGGCTCGGCGGTGGCCTCCAGCTGGCTGAGCACGGTCGCGGCCGGGCCGGCCTGGCCCGAGCCGATCAAACCCTCGGCCAGCAGGGGCCGCCACAGCGCACCGTGGGCGGCGCTGCGCTCGTCCACCGCCGAGTCCGGCAGCCAGGCCCCGAGGGCGTCGGCCATGCCCAGGTAGTCACCGCGGCCCTGGGCGACCAGGGCTTGGGCCATGGCCGCGTACACCCGCTCCTGTTGGTAGTCCACGCTGGTCGCGGCCTGTTCGGCCTGCTGAGCGTGCTGCTCGGCCTCGCCGGCCAGGCCCCGCCCGGCCGGGACGCAGGCGGCGGCCAGGTGCAGCAGCGGCAGCTCGAACCGGCGCTGCCCGATCGAGGCGGCCGACAGGGCTTGCTCGGCGGTGAGCAGCACGTCGTCCCAGTGGCCGGCCAGATACTGGGCCATGGCCAGGTAGAAGTAGGCCCGTAGGCCGAGACTGGGTGGCGCGCCCCGGTTGATCATCGCCACGCTGACCGCCAGGTCACCCAGGGCCGGGTGCAGGTCACCGGCCAGCAGCCGCAGCACGCCGCGGTAGGAGAGGGCGTCGACGTCGGCCGGGGCGACCTGAGCCGGGTCGGAATTCAGGTAGGCCAGCTCGGCCAGGCCCCGCCGCGGGCTGATGGCCTGCGCGGCGGCCGCCGCGACCATCGTCCGGGCCCGGGCCGCCGCCGACTGGTCCAGCACGCCGGTGGCCAGGGCTTGGCGCCCGAGCGCCATGCCTTGTTCCCCGTCCCCCATCAGAATCCGGATCGCGGCCAGCCGGTTGGCGGCCATCGCGGCCACCGGCTGGCGGCGCGGGTCGTCCCCGGCCTGGGCCAGCGTGTCGGTGAAGTGCGCCTGGGCCTCGGTGAACTGGCCCACCGAGAACGCCATCGTGCCCAGCACGCAGCTGCGCAGCGCCGACGGCGCCGCCGCCAGCACCGCCGGGCGCAGCGCCTCGCCGCGGGTCTCGTCGGCCAGGTTCAGGTGCAGGGCCGCGGTCAGCAGCCGCCGCTCGCGGTCGGCGCGGGCCGGGGACACGTCCGAGGCCCACTGCAGGTGGGTGGTGGCCAGGTTCAGCTGGCCCCGGCTGGCCTCGCCGGTGGCCAGCCGCTCCAGCTCAGCGGCCAGCGTCTCGTCCGGCCGGTCCAGCGCGGCCACCCGGTGCTCCCAGGAGGCCTGCTCGCTGACCACGGTGGCGGCCCGGCCGTGCAGTTCGCGGCGCCGGGTCGGAGTGATCCCGGCGTAGATCGCGTCCCGGACCAGCAGGTGCCGGAGCTGCACCGGGGCGCTGGGCTCGTCTGGCCACCAGTCGACCAGGGCGGCGGCCACCGCGGGCTCGACGGCCTGTGTGGGTGAGGAGATCCCGGCCGCCTGGCCCAGCTGGGCCAGGGGTATCCGGATGTTCAGCACGGCCAGCATCTCCAGCACGCCGCGGGTGTCGCGGGGCAGGCCCCGCAGCTGGCCGCCGATGACGTCGGCCAGCGACCGGGGCGGGGTGAGCTGGCCCGCGGCCCGCGGGTCGAAACCGGACCCCGCCGTCAGCAGGGTGTGCAGGTAGAGCGGGTGGCCGCCGGTGCCCAGGTACAGCCGCTGCACGGCCTGGTCGCTGAGCGGTGTCCCCGGCCGCGCCGCCGCCAGCGCCGCGACCTCGGCCCGGCTGAGCCCGCCCAGGGTGATGTGCACCTGGCGCTCCATGCTGGCCAGCAGCTGCTGGGCGGCCGGGTCCAGCTGGTGGCCGGGGCCCCGGTAGGTCAGGACCGCGGCCACCGGATCCACCGACAGCCGCCGCAGCATGAACGTGAGCGCATCGGCCGACGCGCGGTCGGCCCACTGGACGTCGTCGACCAGGATCACGGCGGGCCCGGCGGACCGCAGCTCGCTGACCATCCGCAGCAGCTGGGCCCCGACCGCGAACGGTGACACCGGCGCCCCAGCCCCGGGCAGGATCTCGGGTACCTCACCGCCGGCGCTGCGGAACAGCTGGTCGGCCAGGCCGAAGTCCAGGTCGGCCTCGGCCTGATCAGCCCGGGCCGACAGCACCTGCACGCCGGTCAGGGCGTGCCGGGCCAGCGCGCTCTTGCCCATCCCCGGGTCGCCTTCGATGGCCACCAGCCACGGCTGCCCGGTCGCCACCTGCCGGAGGGTCTCCGCGATGCGCTCCAGCTCGGCCGACCGGCCCACGAACAGCTCCCGCACCGGCCCACCCCGTTCCCACCCGGCCTGCCCTGAGCCTAACCCGGCGCGGCCCGCTAGGTCGCGACCGCGACGGCGTTGGCGCCGAGGACGACGGTCTCGTACACGTTGACCACATCCTTGGCCACGACGCTCCAGTCGTACCCGCTGACGGCGACGGTCGCGGCCTGCGACAGCATGGCGCGGCGCTCGGGGTCATCCAGCAGCAGCCGGGCGCCCCGGGCCAGATCGCCTGGGTCCCCGTTGCTGAACAGCACACCGGCCCGGCCGCCCCGCAGCACCCGCCGGAAGCTGTCCAGGTCGCTGGCCACGATGGGGGCTCCGGCCGCCATGGCCTCGGCCAGCACGATGCCGAAGCTCTCACCACCGGTGTTGGGCGCGCAGAACACGTCCACCGAGTGCAGCATCCGGACCTTGTCCTCGTCGCTGATCTGCCCGAGCAGGACCACCCGGTCGCGCAGAGCGGGCGGCACCCGCTCCAGCACCTCCTGCTCGTCGCCCGGGCCGGCCACCAGCAGCCGCAGGCCCGGACGCTCGGCCCCGAGGATCTCGAACGCCTCCAGCAGGATCGGCAGGCCCTTGCGGGGCTCGTCCATCCGGCCCAGGAACCCGATGGCCCCGCCCGGGCCGGGCCAGCCGGGCAGCGGCTCGGCCGGAGCCGCGTAGCGGCGGGTGGCCACGCCGTTGGGGATCAGCACCGCGTCGCCGCCGAGGTGCTCGACCAGCATGGTGCGGGCCGCCTCGGACACCGCGATCCGGCCGTTGATCTTCTCCAGCGCGGACCGGAGGATCGGGATGGACGCGTGCAGCACCCGTGACCGGGGCATGGCCGTGTGCACGGTGGCCACGATCGGGCCGGACGCCACCCAGCAGGCCAGCATGGACAGGCTGGGCGCGGTCGGCTCGTGCACGTGCAGCACGTCGAAGTCGTACTCCTTGACCCAGCGCCGGACCCGGGCCGCCGACAGCGGGCCGAACGACAGCCGGGCCACCGACCCGTTGTAGGGCACCGGCACCGGGCGGCCCGCCGACACCACGTAGGGCGGCAGCGGCGTGTCCTCTTCGGCGGGCGAGATGACCGAGACCTGGTGCCCCAGGTCGATCAGGGCTTCGGCCAGGTCCCGGATGTGGGACTGCACCCCGCCGGGCACGTCCCAGGTGTAGGGGCAGACGATGCCGACGCGCATAACCGGGCCCCGGTGTTCTCGGCGCCGGCCTTCTCGGTGCCGCCCTTTTCGGTGCTGGTCTTTTCGGGGGCGGGCAGCCGGTTGGGATCGAGGTCGTTGATGAACACTTTCTGCAGCATGTGCCAGTCCTGCGGGTGCTCGGTGATGCCCTTCTGGAACAAGGACGCCAGCTCCTGGGTCATGGCGGCCGCCTTCTCCTTGCGGTTGCCCTCGGCCGGAACCGGGATGTCCGGGCTGACCTCGGCGCCCCAGCCGTCCTCGGTGAACCAGAGCGTGACCGCGCGCAGGGAAGCCCCGGTCTGGATGGCCAGGGCGGCGGGCCCGGCCGCCATCCGGGCCTTCTCGCCGAAGAAGTCGACCTCGACCCCGGACTCGGTCAGGTCCCGGTCGCACAGCAGGCAGACCAGGCCGCCCTGGTTGCGCAGCCGCTGGGCCAGGGCCCCGAACACGTTGGGGCCGCCGGTCAGCGGGAGCACCTCCATGCCGATGCTCTCCCGGAAGGCCACGAACATGTCGAACACCGACTCCGGCTTGAGCCGCTCGGCCACCGTGGCGAACGGGGCGCCGCGGCCGACGCAGAAGGCCCCGGCCACCTCCCAGTTGCCCATGTGCGGCAGGGCGAAGATCACGGCCTTACCCTCGGCCGCGCCGGCCAGGGCTTCGTCGGCGTGCTTGTTGACCACCATGTCGCGCTGGATCTGCTCCGGGGTGATGGTGGGCAGCCGGAACACTTCCATCCAGTAGCGGCCGTAGGAATGCATCCCGGCCCGGGAGGCCCGGCGTAGTTCCTTGCCGCTGGTCCCCGGGCCGAGCACGCGGAGCAGGTTGTTCTCCAGCTTCTGCACACCCGGGCCCTGGCGGCGCCAGGCGATGTTGGTGGCGGTGTCAAACGCCCAGCGGGCCCACGACTCCGGAACGCGGCAGATCACCTTCCAGGCCAGCCGGTACCCCGTGCTGACCAGCACGTCCTTGACTGATGACACGCTGTTCCCTACTCGATCGTCTGCGCCGCAGTGGCGCTCCCCGTCTGATTCCCAGCCTGATCTTCAGCAGGCGCCTGGCCGTCGGCGGGCGGCGCCGTCACCGCCAGCCCCTTGTGTACGGCAACGACCCGCTGGACCAGCGTGATCACGCTGGCCACGGCCAGGATCCACAGCCCGGCGGGCAGGATGTAGGGCACCCCGAGACCCCACAGGCCCGTGGCCACAAAGGTCAGCACCATCCGCTCGGGCCGTTCCGCGATCCCCACGTTGGCCGTCGTGCCCAGGCCCTCGGCCCGGGCCTTGACGTAGGACACCAGCGCGCCGGCCACCAGGCAGAACAACGACACCGCCGCCATCAGGTGGCTGTGACCGCCGAGCACGAACCACGCCGCCAGCCCGCTGAACACCGCCGCGTCCGCCACCCGGTCCATGGTGGAGTCCAGGAACGCCCCGAACTTGCCGCTGGTGCCCTTGATCCGGGCCAGCACCCCGTCCAGCATGTCGGTGAACACGAAGAACGTGGCCACCAGGGTGCCCCAGAACAGGTGCCCGGTCGGGTACCCCCACAGCACGCTGGCGGACAGGCCGACGGTACCCGTCACCGTCACTATGTTCGGCGTGATCGGGGTACGGGCGAGCGCTTCACCGACCGGGGTCAGCAGGCGGGTGAAGAAGGGGCGGGCACCGTTCAGCATGGCCGTTCGATCCTACTGGGGTAAAGGGTGAGCTCGGGTGCCGGAAACGCGCCTGGCCGCCCGGTATGCCTGCGCGCCGCCTTCCCGTAACCCGGCTGATTCACGCCGGGGGTCTTGTGGTAATGCGGCCCGCGGGTTAAGTCTGACTCTACGGGTTGCAGCGCAGCCGCCCACGGACGTCAGGAGGCGTGGCATGGCCGACACAGCAGGTACATCAGGGGCCGCCGGAGGCGTACTAGCAGGCCAGCCGGGCCGGATACGAAACGTCGCGCTGATCGGTCACGCCGGGGCTGGGAAGACGACTCTCGTAGAAGCCCTGCTGGCCACCACCGGCACGATCCAGCGCCCGGGCCGGGTCGAAGAAGGCACCACGGTCTGCGACTTCGACGAGATCGAGGTCCGCCAGGGCCGTTCGGTCAACCTCACCCTCGCCCCCATCGTGCACGCGGACATCAAGGTCAATCTGCTCGACACCCCCGGTTACGCCGATTTCACCGGCGACCTGCGGGCCGGCCTGCGCGCGGCCGACTCGGCCCTGTTCGCGGTGCCCGCCACCGACGGCGTGGACGGCCTGACCCGGATGCTGTGGGAAGAGTGCGCCCGGGTCGGCATGCCCCGCGCCGTGGTGATCACCAAGATCGACCACCAGCGAGCCGACTTCGACGCTGCCCTGGCCGCCTGCCGCGAGGCGTTCGGCGAATCGGTGGCCCCGCTCTACCTGCCGGTCTCCGGCGGTGAGGGCGAAGGGGCGCGCGGCCTGATCGGGCTGCTGTCCCAGAAGTTCTTTGACTACTCCGGCTCGTCCGGGCGCACCGAGACCGAGATACCGGCCGAGTACGCCGACCAGCTGGAGGTCCTGCGCGGCGAGCTGATCGAGGGCATCATCCAGGAGAGCGAAGACGAGTCGCTCATGGACCGGTACCTGTCGGGTGAAGAAATCGACCCCAAGGTGCTGATCGAGGACCTGGAGAAGGCGGTCGCCCGGGGCAGCTTCTTCCCGGTGCTGGCCACCTCCTCCCCCCGCGGTATCGGCCTGGCCGAGCTGCTCGAGGTGATGACTCAGGCCTTCCCCTCGCCCGAGGAGCACCCGATGCCCGCGGTCACCACGCTCGACGGCGAGCCGGTGTCCGGCCTGAGCTGCGACCCGGCCGGCCCGCTGCTGGCCGAGGTGGTCAAGACGACTTCCGACCCCTACGTGGGCCGGGTCAGTCTGGTCCGGGTGTTCTCCGGCACGCTGAAGGTGGACGCGGCCGTGCACGTGTCCGGCCACGGCCGGGTCGAGCAGGGCCACGCCGACCACGACACTGACGAGCGGGTCGGCGCGCTGACCTGCCCGCTGGGCAAGCAGCAGCGATCGGTGACCGAGGCTGTGGCCGGGGACATCTGCGCCGTGGCCAAGCTGGCCACGGCCGAGACCGGGGACACGCTGTCCAGCAAGGATCAGCCGCTGCTGATGGAGTCCTGGTCCATGCCCGAGCCGTTGCTCCCGGTCGCGGTCAACGCCAAGTCCAAGGCCGACGAGGACAAGATGGCGCAGGCCATGGCCCGGTTGGTGGCCGAGGACCCGACCCTGCGCCGGGAGAACAACGCCGAGACCCACCAGCAGGTGCTGTGGTGCATGGGCGAGGCCCACGCCGACGTGCTGCTGGACCGGCTGTCCAGCCGCTACGGCGTGGCCGTGGAAACGTCGGAACTGCGGGTTCCGCTCCGCGAGACCGTCGGCGGCAAGGCCAATGGCCTGGGCCGCAACGTCAAGCAGAGCGGTGGTCACGGCGAGTTCGCCATCTGCCACATCGAGGTCGAGCCGATGCCCGGCAACGAGGGGTTCGAGTTCGTGGACAAGGTGGTCGGCGGCGTGGTCCCGCGTCAGTTCATCCCGTCGGTGGAAAAGGGCGTCCGGAGCCAGATGGAGCAGGGTGTGGTGGCCGGCTACCCGATGACCGGGATCCGGGTCACCCTGTACGACGGCAAGGCCCACTCGGTCGACTCCTCCGACATGGCGTTCCAGAAGGCGGGCCGGGCCGCGCTGCGGGACGCGGTCGACAAGGGCGAGTCCATGCTGCTGGAGCCGGTGGACGAGGTGGCCATCCTGGTTCCGGACGACTACGTGGGCCCGGTCATGTCCGATCTGTCCTCGCGCCGCGGCCGGGTCCTGGGCACCCAGCCGGTTCCGGTCGGCCGCACCCTGGTCAAGGCGGAGATCCCCGAACTGGAGATCACCCGCTACACCATCGATCTGCGCTCGGTCTCGCACGGCACCGGCTCGTTCACCCGGTCCTACCTGCGGCACGAGCCACTCCCGGCCCACCTGGCCTCGAAGATCGCCGA
>DASXJM010000393.1:0-2574 GCA_036497405.1 Streptosporangiaceae bacterium
ACGCCGGTCCAGACCCGGCCCCGGGCCACGGCTTCGACCTCGCGGTCAGACATGCCCCGGCCACTGGCGACCTTGCCGGTGAAGTCGGCGTAGATCTGGTCCAGCCAGCTGTTGACGATGCCCCACTCGTCGTCGCTGAACTTATGGGTGGGGGAGAACATCCGGCCGTGCGCGCCCTCGGTCACCCGGTCGGTGGTGAACCCGGCCCGGCCCATCAGGTCTTCGACCACCGGCTTGCCCACCACCACGCCGATGGAGCCGGTGAGCGTGCCGGGCTGGGTGATGATCTCGTCGGCGGCCATCGAGATGTAGTAGCCGCCGGACGCGGCCACGTCGCCCATGGACACCACGACCGGGGTACCCCCGGCCCGGGCCCGGACGACCTCACGCCAGATGGTGTCGGAGGCGGTGGCCGAACCCCCGGGGCTGTTGACCCGGAGCAGGATCGCGCCCGCGCGCTCGTCGGCCGCGGCCGTCCGCAGCGCCGCCGCGACCGTGTCCGAGCCCATCCAGCTTCCGCCCATCGGGGCCCGGCCGCTGCGGCCGAGCCGGATCGGCCCGGTGGCGTAGATGACGGCGACGAAGCGTTCCTTTGGATTGGGCAGCTTGCGGGCCCGCTGGGCCAGGCTGTGTGACCGCTGGTACCGGGACAGGAACTGCAGGTCCGCGTCCGGGCCGGTCTTCTGCCGGATGGCGGCGTAGGCCTCGTCCCGGTAGCCGAGCACGTCGACCAGACCCTCGGCCAGGGCCTGCTGGGGCAGGAACGGGCCCCGGTCCAGCAGGGTCCGGGCCTCCTCCGGGCTCTTGCCCCGCCGGTCGGCGATGGCCGTGGTGAGCTGGGACGCGATGGCCGCGGCCAGGTGCTGGTTCTCTTCCCGGGCGGCGTCGGTGAACTGTTCCTCGGTGAACTGGTGGGCCGCGGTCTTGTACTCACGCCGCGCACCGGCCTCGAAGTTGACCCCGATCTTGTCCAGCGCCGAGCGCAGGAACACCTGCTCGACGACCACCCCGGTCAGCCCCAGGCTGCCGCTGGGCTGGAGGTAGATCCGGTCGAACGCGGTGGCCAGGTAGTACGGCGAGTTGCCCTGGCCGAACTCACCGAACGACTCGGCCCAGGCGTAGGCCAGCTTGCCCGCGGCCCGGAACTTCCCGATCGCCTCGCGCAGTTCCTGCACGGTGGCCAGGCCGATGGGCTGGCCCCCGACCTTGGCGATCAGGCCCTGGACCCGGTCGTCCTCGCTGGCCCGGCGCAGCCCGTCCAGAACGTCGCTGAGCCGCAGCTTGTGCCGGCTCAGCAGCGCGTTCAGCGGGTCGGCGGGCGGGCCCTCGGCAATGCCTTGGGTGAGGTCCAGTTCCAGGATCAGCGGCGTGGTCCGCCGCTGACGCAGCCGGGTGATCTGGCGGGCAAACGTCGCATCGACCATGCGGTCAGCTTAAGCGCCCGAATTCGCGGTAGAGGAATGGCGTACGGACGTGTCCGTCACGAGCCGGCGGCTGGGGGCGGACCCGCGTAGGGTCGGGGCAGCAACGTCGAACGGGAGGGGGCCGGGCGATGGCCGAGGGCGGCGGCGCCGGGGCCGCTGACGGAGGGCCTGCAACCAGGGTCACCATCATCGTGGACGGGGCCAACGTGGTCGGCTCGCGGCCGGACGGCTGGTGGCGGGACCGGGCCGGGGCCGCCGTCCGCCTGCACGACAACCTGGCCAAACTGGCCGAACGGGGCGAGCAGGGGATCCTCGCGACCGAGCTGACGGCCAGCGAGTCCACGACCGCGAGTGGCCGCGGACCCGACCGCGGAACGGGTCACGATCCCGGTGCCGGACCGGCCGAAACCGCCGACACCACCGAGACGGCCGCAACGGCGGGCCTGGTCCGGGTCACCGTCCTGCTGGTCCTGGAGGGCGCGGCCCGCCGGGCCGTACCGCGCATCGCCGAACGCGCCCGCGCCAGCAACGGCGCCACCAACGGCACCGCCAACGGCGACACCGAGGGCGACGGCCACGGGGTCAGCAACGGCGAGGGCGAGGTCGAGGTGGTGTCGGCCCCGGGCTCGGGCGACGACGAGATCGTCCGCCAGGCCCAGCGGCTGGCCGGGCACTGCATCGTGGTCACCGCCGACCGTGAGCTGCGGCGCCGTTGTGTCGCGGCCGGGGCCCGGGTGGCCGGCCCGTCCTGGCTCTACGGGTTGCTCTGAGAGACCTCATAGGTATTGGGCGGAAACCCCTACGGCGCAGGCGATCCAGCGTTGGTGCGACGGGAATCGCCCGTTTCCGGCGCGCTATTCGGGGCACCCTTCCGCATAGCATTGAAGACGTCCCCCGGAACCGCTCGACCCCCGAAGAAGCTGATGGTTGCGCTTATCTCTTTCGTCGTTGTCCTGCTCGCCGTGGCCGCCTTCACGGCTGACTACACCGTCAAGGCTCGCCGCAAGGCCCGTCTCCGCCGTGACGCGGAGCAGCGCCTGGCCGCCGCCGCGGCCGGAGCCGAGGCCCGGGAACGCGACCGCAGAGCGCGCATGCAGGCCAGCGCCGCCCTCACCTCGGTGATGCCGACCATCCACGACCGCGGCCCCCG
>DASXJM010000394.1:0-8735 GCA_036497405.1 Streptosporangiaceae bacterium
CTGGCACTGGGTGAGCGATAAACCGGTGGCCTACGAGCGCGGCGGACGTTAGAACGTGAGTGGTTGCGGAATGCTGATTGGTAGCCGAGCGTTGCCACGCAGGGCAAAGCGGAGCGGATCCTGGAACGTCACTAGAGGGGCGTAAGGTCGTGAGCTGTGGTAGCTAGCCTGGTGGCTGCCGTAGTCGCCGCTGTCTGTTACGGGGTCGCGTCCGTGATGCAGGCGGTGGCGGCCCGGTCGGCCAGCCACCGGCCCGCGCCAGGTACGGCCGAATCGGGCGCCACGCCGGGGGTCGACCCCGGGTTGCTGGTTCGGATGCTGGGACAGTGGCGGTTCGTGGCCAGCCTGGGCCTGGACACGCTGGGCTTCCTGGCCCAGCTGGTGGCGCTGCACCGGCTCCCGCTGTTTGCCGTCCAGGCCATGATCGCCGCCAACCTGGCCGTGACCGCGGTCGTGGCGACCTGGCTCATCGGCGCGGTGCTGCACTGGCGCGAGTGGATCGCGGTCGGCGGGGTGGTCACCGGGGTCGGCCTGCTCGGTTCCTCGGCCGGCCCGGAGGGGGCCAGCCAGGCGGGCGTGGCGTTCAAGCTGGCCCTGATCGTGGCCGTCGCCGGGCTGGCCATACTCGGGCTGGCCGCGGGGCGGCTTCCCGATCGGCTGCGGACCCCGGCCCTGGGCCTGATCGCGGGCACCGGGTACGGCGTGCTGGGCGTGGCGGCCCGGGTGCTGAACAGTTTCGCCCCGCTGTCGCTGCTGCGTGATCCGGCCACCTACGCGCTGATCGCCGCGGGCATCGTCTCGTTCTTGTTCTACGCGTCCGCGCTGGAGGCCGGCAGCGTCACCGTGGCCACCGCGGCCGTGGTGCTGGCCGAGACCCTGCCCCCCTCCGCGGTCGGCGTGGTGTTCCTGGGCGACCGCACCCGGCCCGGCATGACCGGGATCGCCATCGCCGGGTTCGTGCTCGCGGTGTGCTGTGCGGTGGCCCTAGCCCGGTTCGGCGAGGCTCACCAGGATGACGGCCGCACCGGCCCGGGCGGCAACCCCATGGCCCAGATGTCGGGCCAGGCCCACGCCTGACTCGCTGACCAGGCTCGCGGACAGGGTTCCGGCAGTGTCAATGGCTAGCCTGGGACCGGCCGCCTGTTATTCTGGTGGCCCGTGGACAGGCGGATTAACCGCCCTATCGACGACCACGGGAGCCTGACCTTGGCTGCATCACCGTACCGGACTCGCCCGGTATCCACTCGGCATCTCTTCGTCACCGGAGGGGTCGCGTCCAGCCTGGGCAAAGGGCTCACCGCCTCGAGTCTCGGGCGCCTGCTCAAGTTGCGCGGGCTGAACGTGATCATGCAAAAGCTCGATCCGTACCTCAACGTGGATCCGGGCACCATGAACCCGTTCCAGCACGGCGAGGTCTTCGTTACCGACGACGGGACCGAGACCGACCTGGACGTGGGCCACTACGAACGGTTCCTCGACACTCACCTGCAGGGCTCGGCCAACGTGACCACCGGCCAGGTCTACTCGGCGGTGATCGCCAAGGAGCGCCGCGGCGACTACCTGGGTGACACCGTCCAGGTCATCCCGCACATCACCAACGAGATCAAGGCCCGCATCCTGGACATGGGCGGGCCCGGCGTCGACGTGGTCATCACCGAGGTCGGCGGCACGGTCGGCGACATCGAGTCACTGCCGTTCCTGGAGGCCATCCGGCAGATCCGGCATGAGATCGGCCGCGACCAGTGCTTCTTCCTGCACGTGTCGCTGCTGCCCTACATCGGCCCGTCCGGTGAGCTGAAGACCAAGCCCACCCAGCACTCGGTGGCCGCCCTGCGCAGCATCGGCATTCAGCCCGACGCGATCGTGTGCCGGTCCGACCGGCCGATCAGCGAGGGCCTGAAGCGCAAGATCAGCCTGATGTGTGACGTGGACGAGGAAGCCGTCGTGTCGGCGCCGGACGCCCCCTCCATCTACGACATCCCCAAGGTGCTGCACGCCGAGGGCCTCGACGTCTACGTGGTCCGCCGCCTCGGCCTGCCCTTCCGCGACGTGGACTGGAACGAGTGGGACGATCTGCTCCGCCGGGTCCACCGGCCGGCCCGCAGCATCACGATCGCGCTGGTCGGCAAGTACGTAAACCTGCCCGACGCCTACCTGTCCCCGGCTGAGGCGTTGCGCGCGGGCGGTTTCGGCAACGACGCCAAGGTCAACATCCGCTGGGTGCCCAGCGACGACTGCGAGACCCCGGAGGGCGCCGCACGGGCGCTGGACGGTGTGGACGGAGTGCTGATCCCAGGCGGGTTCGGTGTGCGCGGCATCGAGGGCAAGCTCGGCGCCATCGCCTACGCCCGCACCAACGGCATCCCCCTGCTCGGCCTGTGCCTGGGCCTGCAGTGCCTGGTCATCGAGGCCGCCCGGCACCTGGCCGGACTGGAGAACGCCAACAGCGCCGAGTTCGACCCGGACACCCCGTACCCGGTCATCGCCACCATGGCCGACCAGGAGGATGTGATCGCGGGGGAGCGGGACATGGGCGGGACCATGCGGCTCGGCCTGTACCGGGCCAACCTGGCCGAGGGCACCCTGGTCCGCGAGATGTACGGCGAAGGCTCGGTCGAGGAGCGGCACCGGCACCGGTACGAGGTCAACAACGCCTACCGGGAGCGGCTGGAAAAGGCCGGGGTGGTGTTCTCCGGCCTGTCTCCGGACGGCCGGCTGGTGGAGTTCGCCGAACTGAGCAAGGACCTGCACCCGTTCTTCGTCGGCACCCAGGCCCACCCGGAGTTCCTGTCCCGGCCGACCCGCCCGCACCCGCTGTTCAGCGGCCTGATCGCCGCCGCCATCGAGCGATCCCGGGCCCAGGCGCCCGCCAGCCAGGCCCGGGGCCCCGAACCCCGGGCCGCGGCCAGCGCATGACCGATCACCGCATCGTGGACGAGCCCGCGCGCTGGCCGGTCGTCTCCTCGGACGAGGACTACCGCGGGAAGATCATCGACGTCCGCACCGACGTCATCCGCAACCCCGACGGCGGCACCGCCGCCCGCGAGGTGGTCGAGCATCCGGGGGCGGTCGGGGTGGTCGCCCTCGACGACGAGGGCCGCGTGCTGCTGATCCGGCAGTACCGGCACCCGGTCGGCCGGATGCTGTGGGAACTGCCCGCGGGCCTGCGCGACGTGCCGGGCGAGCCCCTGCTGCAGGCCGCCCGCCGGGAACTGCTGGAAGAGACCGGCTACCGGGCCCGGGAATGGCACGTGCTGGCCGACTACTTCAGCTCCCCGGGCATCATCACCGAACGGCTCCGGGTGTTCCTGGCCCGGGGGCTGGAAGAGGTGCCGGTCGCCGACCGGACCTTCGTGCCCGAGAACGAGGAAGCCCACCTGACCCTGGACTGGGTGCCGCTGGACCGCACGGTCTCCCTGGTCCTGGCGGGTGACCTGCATAATGGCCTTGCTGTCGTTGGTCTGCTGGCCGCCCACGCGGCCAGCCAGAACGGTTTCGGTGATCTGCGGAACGCGGACGCGCCGGAGAAGTGAGCTGGGCAAAGGCGCCCAGTCCAACGGAAGGAAGATCGATGAAGGTTGGCGTGCCGCGGGAAGTCAAGAACCGCGAGTACCGTGTGGCCATCACCCCGGCCGGAGTACACGAACTCGCCCGCCACGGTCACGAGGTAGTCATCGAAGCCGGCGCCGGTGTCGGCTCGTCCATCCCCGATGAGGACTTCACCGCGGCCGGAGCCAAGATCCTGCCCACCGCGGATGATGTCTGGCAGACCGCCGAGCTGATCCTCAAGGTGAAAGAGCCGGTGGCCGAGGAGTACCACCGGATGCGCCGGGACCAGGTGCTGTTCACCTACCTGCACCTGGCCGCCTCCCGGCCGTGCACGGACGCGCTGATGAGCTCCGGCATCACCTCCATCGCCTACGAGACCGTCCAGCTGCCCGACCGCTCACTGCCCCTGCTGGCGCCGATGTCCGAGGTGGCGGGCCGGATGGCCCCCCAGGTAGGCGCGCACCACCTCCAGCGCGACGGCGGTGGCCGCGGCGTGCTGATGGGCGGCGTCTCTGGCGTATACGCGGCCAAGGTGGTCGTGCTGGGCGCGGGTGTGTCCGGCCTGAACGCGGCCGCGATCGCCCTCGGCATGCAGGCTGAGGTGCTGCTGCTGGACCTCAACGTGGCCAAGCTGCGCGGCGCGGACGCGATCTACCAGGGGCACCTGCAGACGGTGGCGTCCAACACCTACGAGGTCGAGCGGGCCGTCATCGACGCCGACCTGGTCATCGGGGCCGTGCTGGTGCCCGGGGCCCGCGCCCCCAAGCTGGTCAGCAACGACCTGGTGGCCCGGATGAAGCCGGGCTCGGTGCTGGTCGACATCGCCATCGACCAGGGCGGCTGCTTCGAGGACTCCCGGCCCACCACCCACGACGAGCCGACCTACCGGGTGCACGAGTCGGTGTTCTACTGCGTGGCCAACATGCCGGGCGCGGTCCCGCACACCTCCACCTACGCGCTGACCAACGTGACCCTGCCCTACATCACCGCCATCGCCGACCACGGCTGGCGCGACGCCATGCGGGCCGACCCGGCGCTGGCCCTCGGCCTGTCCACCCGCGACGGCGACCTGACCTGCGAGCCGGTCGCGGAGGCGCACGGCCTGCCCTACGTCCCGGCCGAGGAGGTCCTCGCCTGAGCCAGGAGGGCGGCCAGGGCGGGCCCGGGCTCACCGCCGCCATCGGCGGCTACCTGGACCACCTGCTGGTCGAACGCGGCCTGGCCGCCAACACGCTGGCGTCGTACCGCCGGGACCTGACCCGGTACGCCCAGGTGCTGGCGGCCAGCGGCCGGACCGACCCGGCCCAGGTGACCAACGCCGACGTGGCGTCCTACCTGGCCCGGCTGCGGGAGGGGGATGACGATCATCCGCCGCTGGCCGCCAGCTCCGCGGGCCGGGCCATGGCCGCGGTCCGCGGGCTGCACGCTTACCTCTGCGCCCAGGGCCTGACCGGCACCGACCCGGCCCGGCCGGTGCCGCCGCCCGCGCCGCCGCGGCGGCTGCCCAAGGCCATCTCCATCACCGACGTCGAGCGCCTGCTGGACGCGGCGGGCCCGGGCGCGGGCGAGCCGCGATCGCTCCGGGACCGGGCCCTGCTGGAGTTCCTCTACGCCACCGGGGCCCGCATCTCCGAGGCCACCGGCCTGGACGTGGACGACCTGACCCTGGACGCTGATCCGGCCGTGCTGCTGGACGGCAAAGGCGGCAAGCAGCGGGTGGTGCCGCTCGGCCGCTACGCGGCCGCGGCCCTGGACGCCTACCTGGTCCGGGGACGGCCCGCCCTGGCCGCCGGGGCCAGCCGCTCGGTCGCGCCCGCGCTGTTCCTCAACACCCGCGGTGGCCGCCTGACCCGCCAGGGGGCCTGGGGGGTGCTCCGGGCCGCCGCCCAGCGGGCCGGCGTACCGGGGGTTTCCCCGCACACCCTGCGGCACTCGTTCGCCACCCACCTGCTCGACGGCGGCGCCGACATCCGGGTCGTGCAGGAACTGCTGGGGCACGCGTCGGTCACCACCACCCAGGTGTACACGCTGGTCACGGTGGAGAAACTTCGTGAGGTCTACGCGGCCGCGCACCCCCGGGCCCTGGGCTGAGCTGGCCCTGGGCTAAGCGGACGCTGGGTTGAGCCGCAAGCCTCTCCGGGCCATTCATCTCAATTCCGGTGCTTCGCGGCGCGTCAGCTTGAACCTCGCCAACCGGAGGCCCTAGAGTCCGAGACTCAGTGGAGGAAGAAACGTCCACCGGGAGGTTCAAGGCTTGTGGCACCCCACACGCTAGAGGCAGCCGCCGAGCTAGGGCCCACGGGACGACCGATTGTGGCCTTTCCGGACCCGCCGCCGTTGGACCACCATGGTCCGGCGCGGATCGTCGCCGTCTGTAACCAGAAGGGCGGCGTGGGCAAGACCACCACCACCATCAACCTGGGCGCGGCCCTGGCCGAGCAGGGCCGCCGGGTCCTGCTGGTCGACTTCGACCCGCAGGGTGCGCTGTCGGTGGGTCTGGGCATCCAGCCGCACGACATCGAGGCCACGGTCTACAACCTGCTCATGGAGCGGGGCACGACCGCCCAGGACGTGCTGATCAAGACCGCGGTGCAGGGCATGGACCTGATGCCCAGCAACATCGACCTCTCCGGGGCCGAGGTCCAGCTGGTCCACGAGGTCGGCCGCGAGTACGTCCTCGGCGGGGCGCTGGAGGAAGTGGCCCCCGAGTACGACGTCATCATGATCGACTGCCAGCCGTCCCTGGGGCTGCTGACCATCAACGCACTGGCCTGCGCCGCGGGCGTGCTGATCCCGCTCGAGTGCGAGTACTTCGCCATGCGCGGGGTCGCCCTGCTGATGGAGACCATCGACAAGGTTTCACGAAGGCTTAACCCGTCGTTGGAAGTGGACGGGGTTTTGGCCACAATGTTCGATTCACGGACCTTGCACACCCGTGAAGTGCTGGCGAACATCGTGAACGGCTTCGGCGACAAGGTCTTTCACACCGTGATCAACCGCACCGTCCGCTTCCCAGACGCTACCGTGGCAGGGGAGCCCATCACCCGGTTCGACTCCGGATCGATGGGGGCGAGTTCCTTCCGTGAACTCGCCAAGGAGGTACTGGAGCGGTGGCAAGCAGGGGACGGTCGCGAAGGGTAAGCCTGCCGGGTATCGCGGAGCTGCTTCGCCCCGCGGCGCCCGGGCCGGACATCGCGGCCTACCGGCCGGCCAGTGGCCGGGAACAGCACACGCACAAGATCACCGTCTATCTGTCCGCCGATGAACTGTTCGAGCTGGAGCATGCCCGGCTGGCGCTGCGCCGGTACGGGATCACCACCGACCGGGGCCGCCTGGTCCGCGAGGCCATCGCCGTGCTGCTGGCCGACTTGGATGCGCGCGGTGAGACCAGCGTGCTGGCGCTCCGCATCGCGGCCCAGCAGGCTCAGCTCGGCGGTCCGCCCGGGCCGGCCGTTTCGGTGGATTCCGGCGAGGACGGCGCACCGGTCGTGCCGGATAGCTTAAGTTCACGGGAGCACGTGCGCGGCGGTTGGACAGGAGGGATGTAGACGTGGGGACCCTCATCGTGTTGGTGATCCTGGTCGTGGTGTTCGGCGGGGTGGTCGCGCTCAGCCGCGCCCAGCGGCGGCGGGCCGGGCTGGACCGTTTCGAGGGCGGCGACGCGGCCGATGACGGTGGCGGCGTGTCCGGCCACCACGGTCACCACGGCGGCTCCGGTCACGGCAGCTACGGCGGCGGCCATCACGGCGGCGGTGGCTTCTCGGGTGGCGGTGGCCACCACGGCTGAGATCACGGCCGACCTGGGCCTGGACGAGCCGTCCGGCCCGGACGGTGGCGGCCAGCCTGGGGCCTCGTCCGAGTTCCAGGTGCACCTGGACGTGTTCGAAGGCCCGTTCGACCTGCTGCTGGGCCTGATCTCCAAGCACAAGCTGGACATCACCGAGGTGGCGCTGTCCCAGGTCACCGACGAGTTCATCGCCTACATCCGGGACCGCGCCGGCGGCTGGGACCTGGACCAGGTCAGCTACTTCCTGGTCGTGGCGGCGACGCTGCTGGACCTGAAGGCGGCCCGGCTGCTGCCGTCCGGCGAGGTCGAGGACGAGGAGGACCTGGCCCTGCTCGAGGCCCGGGACCTGCTGTTCGCCCGGCTGCTGCAGTACCGCGCGTACAAGGAAGTGACCGGGGTGTTCGCGGCCCGGATGGCGGTGGCGTCCCGGCGGTTCCCGCGCCGGGTGCCGATGGAGCCGCGCTTCGCCCAGTTGTTCCCCGAGGTCCTGCTGGGCCTGGGGCCGGTAGAATTTGCCCGGATCGCGGCCCGCGTCCTCACCCCGCGGCGCCCGCCC
The DNA here is from genome assembly GCA_036497405.1 of Streptosporangiaceae bacterium. GTDB lineage: Bacteria > Actinomycetota > Actinomycetes > Streptosporangiales > Streptosporangiaceae > Bog-532. Next base: position 7,893 of record DASXJM010000394.1, read on the forward strand.
ACGGTGTCCACCGAGCACATCCACGCCCCGTTCCTCAGCGTCCGTGAGCAGGCCCGGCTCCTGGCCGGGCAGCTGCGGCGGCTGGGCCGGGCCAGCTTCCGCCGGCTCACCGCCGACTGCGAGGCGACCTACGAGATCGTGGCCAGCTTCCTGGCCCTGCTCGAGCTGTACCGGGAAGACCGGATCGCGCTCGAGCAGGTCACCCCGCTGGGGGACATCTACGTGACGTGGAACGCGGCCAACGACGACGGCGACGACGACGTGGCCCGCGACGCCGACGAGGACATCAACGCTGACGACTCAGAAACAAGCTAGGACATGGACGAATACCAACCGATAGCGGCCGGCGACCCGGCCGACCTGGCGGCTGAGCCCGCCGAGACCGCCGACCTGGCCGCCGAACCAGCCGAGACCGCCGAGCTTGACGGTCCCGGGCTGCGGGCCAGCCTGGAGGCGATCTTGCTGGTCGCCGACGAGCCGGTGCCCGCGGTCGTGCTGGCCCAGGTGCTGGAGCGCCCCACCGGGGAGATCACTGAGCTGCTGCACGCCACCGCGGCCGCCTACACCACCGAAGAACGCGGCTTCGACCTGCGGGAGATCGCGGGCGGCTGGCGGTTCTACACCCGCGAAGAGTGCGCGCCGGTGGTCGAGCGCTTCGTCAGCGAGGGCCAGGAGGTACGGCTCACCCAGGCCGCGCTGGAAACCCTGGCCGTGGTGGCCTACCGGCAGCCGGTCAGCCGGGCCCGGGTGTCGGCGGTGCGCGGCGTCAACTGCGACGGCGTGATGCGCACGCTGACCCTGCGCGGCCTGGTCGAGGACTCCGGTACCGATCCCGAGACCGGG
>DASXJM010000395.1:0-31492 GCA_036497405.1 Streptosporangiaceae bacterium
CGGTGCTCCTGCCGTAGCTGCAGGGCGGCGCGCAGGCCTTCGTCGGTGTGGCTGGGCGGCATCCGGATGTCGACCACGGCCACGTCCGGTTGGTGCTCGGCCACCGCGGCCAGCAGCGCGTCCCCGTCAGCCACGGCCGCGCACACCTCGTGCCCGTGGTCCTCGATCAGCCGGGTCAGGCCCTCCCGCAGCACCGCCGCGTCCTCGGCGATCACGACACGCATCATGAACCAATCATTGCGCTTCCACGGCGGTCACGCGGTCATCGGCAGCTCGACCGTGATCTCGGTCGGGCCCCCGGCCGGGCTGTCCACCTGCAGCTGGCCGTCGACGGTGCCGACCCGGCGCTGCAGGCCGGTCAGGCCGCTGCCGCTCCCGAGCCCGGCCCCGCCGATCCCGTCGTCGCTGACCTGCAGGCGCAGCACCCGGCCCCGGTCCGACGGCACGATGTCCGCGCTGACCTCGATCTTGTTGGCCCGGCTGTGCTTGATCGCGTTGGTCAGCAGCTCAGCCGCGCAGAAGTAGGCGATGGTCTCGATGGCCGGGGACGGCCGTCCCGGCCGGTCCGCGGGCACCTCGGCGTTGATCGTGACCGGGATCGCGCTGCCCGCGGCCAGCGTGGCCAGGGCCTCCCCCAGCCCGGTGTCCAGCACCGGCGGGTGGATGCCACGGACCAGTTCGCGCAGCTCAACCAGGGCTTCCTTGGCCCCCAGGTGGGCGGCGTCGACCAGCTCGCGGACCCGGTCCAGATCGCGCGGGTCGCCCTCCCGGCCCAGCTTCTCCTTGGCCATGCCCAGGTTCATGGCCATGGCGGCCAGCCGGACCTGGGCGCCGTCGTGCAGGTCCCGTTCGACCTGCCGCAGCAGGGCCACCGAGTCGTCGACCGCGGCCGACCGGGCCAGCTCCAGATCCCGGACCCGCTGGGTCAGCGAGCCCGGGCCGAGCAGGGAACGGATCAGCCACCGGTCCACCGACACCGAGGCCCGGGTCAGCCAGGGCGCGGCCAGCAGCAGGACCGCCCCGAACACCATGATCCAGAACGTGCCGGCCCAGGTGCCGGCCTGGATGGTGGCGTTGAACGGCGGCGGGGTGGCCGCGGGCAGGGGCCGCAGCGTGGTCCCGGGCGGGTGGTTGCGGAACAGCGGCCACCAGATCGGGTAGCCCAGGTCGACCACGCCGCAGGTCCAGAAGCCGAGCGCGAAGTACTGCAGGGTGATCACCGGCAGCTTGAGCAGCAGGTAGCCGGTGGCCCGCCAGCCGGTCCCGTCCCGCAGCCGCGCGTCCAGCCGCAAGATGATGCTGCCGGACGGGCGGCGGAACGGAGCGGGCGGCGTGACCTGCGCGTTCAGGAACCGGCCGGCCAGGCGTCGGTTCCACCCGCCCAGGCGCCGGGCCAGCCGCAGGTTCAGCACCAGCAGCATCAGCCCGATCACCGTGCCCAGCACCGAGCAGGACACCAGCAGCCCGGCCGGCAGCAGGAACATGATGACCACAAAACCAACCAGGCCGAGCAGGACCGAGATCAGGCAGTACAAGGCCTCGCGCCGGGCCTGGACGGTGAGCGGGGCCCGCAACAGGGCCCGCACCAACGTGGCCGGCCCGGCCCGGGCGATCAGGCCACGGGCCGGGGCCACGTTCCCCCGGAACAGCTCACTCACGAGCCCATTGTCGGGGTCAAACATCTCGTTTGGCGAGCGTGTACGCGCCGGCGCCCAGCAGGACCACCGCGTACAGGCAGAGCACGGCGAAGCCCAGGCCCGGGGACAGCGAGTGCGCTTCCGGCTTGACCGCGGTGATCGAGCTGGCCGCGATCTGCTCGGGCAGGAACTTCGAGATGCTGTCCCGCAATGACTCCGGCAGCGGCAGGGTCAGGAACGGGATCACGAAGATCAGCCCGGTCGCGGCGGCGATACCGCCCGCCGTGCGCCGGATGATCGCGCCCAGCCCGACCCCGAACAGCCCGGTCAGGGCCACGTAGCCGCCCGCCATCAGCACCGCCCGCGCCACCCCCGGCGTGGCCAGGGTGACGTGCGGGACGCCGTGGCCCAGCACCAGTTCGCCGGCGAAGAAGGTGATGAAGGCCAGCACCTCCCCGGCCAGCAGGGCGGCCCCGCCGAACACCGCGACCTTGGCCGCCAGCACCAGCGGGCGCCGCGGGGCGGCCGCGAACGTGGCCCGGACCAGCCCGGAGGAGAACTCGCTGGTGACCGTGAGCACGCCCAGCACGCCCATGACCAGCTGGCCGATGATCAGGCCGGTGAAGCCCTGGTTGGTCGGGTCGAAGGTGGCCCGGTCCCCCGCCGACATGTGGCCCCAGTGGGCTGACAGCAGCGCGTTGACCAGGACCGCGAAGCCGACCATGCTGAACGCCAGGATCCCGAAGCCCCAGCCGGTCGAGCGCAGTGTCCGCAGCTTGATCCATTCCATCCGGGCCAGATCAGAAAACCCATAATGATCTCGAAGGTCACGGGTGCGGGTCTCGGCAACTGCCGTGGTGGCGGTCATGACGCGCTCCCCAGGTAGTGGTGGCCATTGCTCTCGTAGTCGGTGGCTCCGGCGGTCAGATCCAGGAACGCCTCTTCCAGCGAGGTCGACCGGGCCGACAGTTCGGTCACCGTGGTCTGGGCCAGCAGCCGGCCCTGGCCGATCACGATCAGATCGCTGGCGGTCAGCGCCATCTCGCTGATCAGGTGGCTGGAGATCAGCACCGTTCGGCCGTCGTCGGCCAGCGACCGCAGCAGCGACCGCAGCCAGCGGATGCCTTCCGGGTCCAGCCCGTTGACCGGCTCGTCCAGGATCAGCACCTCGGGGTCGCCCAGCAGGGCGGTGGCGATGCCGAGCCGCTGGGCCATGCCGAGCGAGTACTTGCCGGCCCGCCGGCTCGCGGCCTGGGTCAGCCCCACGATGGACAGCACCTCGTCGACGCGCTGGGCGGGCAGCCGGTTGCTGGCGGCCAGCGCGGCCAGGTGGGCCCGGCCCGACCGGCCCGGGTGGAACGACCGGGCCTCCAGCAGCGAGCCGACCCGGCGCAACGGCCAGCCCAGCTCGCGATAACCGCGGCCGCCGATCCAGGCCTGGCCCTCATCCGGCCGGTCCAGCCCGATGATCATCCGCATGGTGGTCGACTTGCCCGACCCGTTGGGCCCCAGGAACCCGGTCACCGTCCCCGGCCGCACCTCGAACGTCAGCCCGTCCACGGCCACCGTCGGTCCGTACCGTTTAGTGAGGCCTCGCACCTCGATCATTTCCAACCTCCCGTTCCCCCGCGCCGATGGTGGGGTTCGCTCCACAACGCTAGAAACAGAAGGCCTCCCGCAGAACATGGCTGACCCCCGCCTTCACCCGGGGGTTAACCCCCGCCCCCCTGGGTCGCGACGGGGCGGAGGCGCACGGCCGGGGCTCTCCGGCACCAGGCCGGGCCCTCCCGGCGGTGGCAGTCGGCGCGTCCGCGCTTCTTGCTGTTATCAGGGGTTAGACGGCGGCGGTGCCGATGAGGCCGTTGCGGGTGACCAGGGCGGCCAGGGCGTCGACCATCAGGGCGCCGGTGCCGGGTGGGCGGACGGGGAGGACCAGGTAGCGGACTTCGGAGGTGGAATCCCACACTTCGACGTCGGTGGACTCGGGTAGCCGCAGGCCGAACTCGGCCAGCACGGCTCGCGGTTCACGGACGGTCCGGGAGCGGTAGGCGAAGCTTTTGTACCAGCTGGGCGACGGGCCGAGCAGGGACAGCGGGTAGCAGGAGCACAGCGTGCACACGATGACGTTGTGGCGGTCGGGGGTGTTGGCGACCACCCGGAGCTGGAAGTCGCTGGTCTGCGGGCCGTAGCCAGCTTCGGCGGCGGCCGCCGAGCCGTCGGCCAGCAGCCGGTCGCGGAAGTCCGGGTCAGTCCAGGCCCGGGCGACCAGGCGGGCTCCGTTGAGCGGGGAGGCGTCGGCGTAGAACCGGGTCAGCAGCTCGTCGATCTCCGCGTCGCTGGTCAGGCCGGCCGCGATCAGCCGCTCCTCCAGGCGGCGGACCCGGGCCGCCACCGGCAGGTCCTCGTGCTCCTGGCCGGGCCCGTGCTGATGGTCCGCGCTCACGGGCTCTCCTCCAGGTAGCACTCCCACAGATCGGCGACCACCGTGTGCCCAGCTCCCGAATCATGTCCCCACAGGTCAGTGCCGTGGAACCTGACCGCGTACACGGGCTCGACCCGCGGGCCGGGCAGGCCGCGGGCGACGTCGTCGGGCAGCGCGGTGGCCGGGGCCACCGCCACCACCTCGCCGACCTGCCCGTGCAGGTAGCGGGGCAGCCGGGTGTGGTGGTCCGGGTCGGCGGCGCGGGCCCGGACCCGGCTGCCGGGCGCGAACCTCATCGCACGCCCTTGCGGTCGGCCAGGGTTTCCAGGGCCTCGAGCCAGCGCTCGAAGTACGACGCGGCCAGGTACCGCTCGGGCGGGATCGATTCGATCGCGTCCCGCATCTCGTCGCCGGTGAACAGCCCGCGCCGCAGCATGAGCCGCTGCAGTGCGAACACCCGGGCCTCCCAGTCCGCGCCGAACTGCGCGGGCTCGGCCGGATCACCGGGATCGACCGGGCCGAACCCGGTCTGGCCGCCTAGGTCATGCACCCTGCTCATGATCGTGACGCTAACCGATACGGTCGGGACGTGACCAGCTTCCGGCATCCCGGCACCGTGCTCACCGACCACACCTTCACCGTCCCGCTCGACTACACGCAGCCCGGCGGCGAGCAGATCGAGGTGTTCGCCCGCGAGGTGGTGGCGGCCGATCAGGCCCGCCGGGCGGGCGAGCTGCCCTGGCTGCTGTACCTGCAGGGCGGCCCGGGGATGTTCGCGCCCCGGCCGGTCGGCCGGGACAGCTGGCTGGACCGGGCCCTGTCCGACTATCGCGTGCTGCTGCTGGACCAGCGCGGCACCGGTCGGTCCACCCGGGCCGACCGGCTCTCCCTGGCCCGGCTCGGCTCCCCCGAGGCCCAGGCCGGCCACCTGGCCCACTTCCGGGCCGACAACATCGTCCGCGACGCCGAGCTCATCCGCGGCCAGCTCACCGGGGGCGCACCCTGGAGCCTGCTGGGCCAGAGCTTCGGCGGGTTCTGCACGGTCAGTTACCTCTCGCTGGCCCCGGACGGGGTCAGCGAAGCGTTCATCACCGGCGGCCTGCCCGGCCTCGATGTGACCGCCGACGACGTGTACCGGGTGGCCTATCCGCGGGTGGCGGCCAAGGTCACCGAGCACTACGAGCGCTACCCGCAGGACGTGGACCAGGCCCGGCGGATCGCCCGGCACCTGGCCCGCCACGACGTCCGGCTGCCCGCGGGCATGCCGCTGACCGTGGAGAACTTCCAGGCCCTGGGCCGCATGCTGGGCATGAGCACCGGCAGCCACCAGCTGCACTACCTGCTGGAGAACGCGTTCACGGCCGGCGAGCTCAACGACATGTTCCTGTACGGCGCCGAGCACGAGCTGACCTACGCGCTGGGCCCGCTCTACGCGGTGCTGCACGAGGCCTGCTACGCCCAGGGTTCGGCGACCCGGTGGTCGGCGCAGCGGGTCCGGGCCGAGTTCCCGGCCTTCGACCCGGCGGTGGCCGTCGAGGGCGACGAGCCGGTCACCTTCACCGGCGAGATGATCTACCCCTGGATGGTGGCCGGCGACCCGGCCCTGCAGCCGCTGCGGGAGGCGGCCGACCGGCTGGCCGACCGGGAGGACTGGCCGCCGCTGTACGACCCAGCCCGGCTGGCGGCCAACACCGTGCCGGTGGCCGCGGCCGTGTACTTCAACGACATGTACGTGGACCGGGACGACTCGCTGCGGACGGCGGTGTCGATCCAGGGCCTGCGGCCCTGGGTGACCAACGAGTACGAGCACGACGGGCTGCGCAACAGCGACGGGCGGGTCCTGGACCGGCTGATCGCCATGGTGCGCGGGCAGATCTGAGCCAGCCGGCGCCGGGTTCCCGGGCCGGCGATGATTCCGGGGTGGCCCGGACGTCAGGAAGCCATGATTATCAGCGAACCCATCGTGGCCCAGCGGTCCCCGCGGCCGTACGTGTCGATCCCGCGCACGGTCACCATGGCCACGATCGCCTCGGCGGCCGACGAGATCCCGCAGCTGTTCGGCTGGCTGGCCGAGCGCGGCGTCGCCCCGGCCGGGCCGCCGTTCCTGCGCTACATCGTGATCGACATGGAGCGCGAGCTGCAGCTCGAGGCCGGGGTCCCGGTCGCCGCCGCGGTGACCGCCGAGGGCCGGGTGGAGCCGGGTGAGCTGCCCGGCGGCCGGTACGTGACCGCCATCTGCACCGGTCCCTACGACCGGCTGGTCACGGCCGTGCGTGACCTGCTCGACTGGGCCGCGGACCAGGGCCTGACCTGGGACAAGCAGGATTCGCCCGAGGGTGAGCGGTGGGGCTGCCGGCTGGAGGCCTACCCGGTCAATCCGGCCGAGCAGCCCGACCCGGCGAAGTGGGAAACCGAGCTGGCCTTCCGCCTGGCTGACTAACGGCCAGATCACCGCGTTGCTGAATTGGCAACGGGATTGGCGCGCGGGGACCGGGGCCGGCACAGTAGGGACATGAGCGACACGGGGCAGCAGCATCACGGGCACCAGCACGGGCACGGGCCCGGCGAGGAGGTCGACCCGGCGCAGTTCTACCGGCAGGAGTACTGGGACGAGCGCTACGGCGGCGAGCCGCTGTGGTCCGGGAACCCCAACACCCTGCTGGTCCATTACGTGTCCGCGCTGACCCCGGGCACCGCGCTCGACGTGGGCAGCGGCGAGGGCGGCGACGCGATCTGGCTGGCCCGGCGGGGCTGGCGGGTCACCGCGGCCGATATCTCCCCGGTGGCGCTGCGCCGGTCGGCCGCGGCCGCCGGACAGGCCGGCCCGGAGGTGGCGGCCCGGATCACCTGGCAGCAGGCCGACCTGCTGCACTGGGAGCCGCCCCGGGCGTCCTTCGACCTGGTGTCGGCCCAGTTCATTCACTTGCCCACCGACCTGCGGGAAGACCTGCACCGGCGGCTGGCGGCCGCGGTCCGGCCCGGCGGGACCCTGCTCATCGTCAGCCACCACCCGGCCGACATCGAGGGCGCGAACCGGCCCAACGCGCCGGTCATGTTCGCCACCGCCGCCGAGATGGCCGCCGTCCTCGACCCGGCCGCCTGGAGCATCGAAGCCGCCGAACCCGAGCGCGAGGGCGCCCGGCCCGACGGCGGCACCGGCACCGTCCGCGACGCCGTGCTGCGGGCCGTCCGCCGCTAGACCAGGCCCAGCATGCGGGCGGCGTTGGCCTTGAGCACCTTGGGCCGCACGCCCGGCTTGAGCTCCAGCCGGTCGAAGTCCCGCAGCCAGCGCTCCGGGGTCAGCAGCGGGTAGTCGGTGCCGAACAGCACCTTGTCCTGCAGCAGCGAGTTCAGGTTCCGCACCAGCTGGGGCGGGAAATACCTGGGTGACCAGCCGGACAGGTCGATGTACACGTTGGCCTTGTGGGTGGCCATGGAGATGGCCGAGTCCTGCCAGGGCACGGACGGGTGGGCCAGGATCACGGTCAGACCCGGGAAGTCGGCGGCCACGTCGTCGATCAGCATCGGGTCCGACAGCCGCAGCTTGATCCCGCGGCCGCCGGGCAGCCCGGCGCCGATCCCGGTCTGGCCGGTGTGGAACACGGCCGGGACGCCCATCTCCTCGATCGCCGCGTACAGCGGGTACACGCTGGGGTCGTTGGGGGCGAAGCCCTGCAGGCTGGGGTGGAACTTGAAGCCCTTGGCCCCGTGCCCGTCGACCAGCCGCCGGGCCCGGCGCACGGCCTCACCGGGCTGCCGCGGGTCGACCGACCCGAAAGGGATCAGCGTGTCGGCGAACTCGGCGGCCCGGTCGGCGATCTCCTCGCTGGACAGGGCCGGGTGCCCGGTGGCGGTGGTCGCGTCGACGGTGAAGATCACCGCGGCCATCTGCCGTTCGGAGTAGAAGGCGGCCAGGTGTTCCACGGTCGGGGTGCGGTCGGCCCCGCTGCGGAAATAGGCCGCCGACGCCCCGAGCAGTTCGCCGTCCAGGCTGGTGTGGCCGTGGCCGTCCGACTCCACGTGCACGTGAACGTCGATCGCGGTCAGCGCGTCAAGATCGAGAGCCACGCCCCGAACTTACGCCACCACCCATTGCAGGCCCGGTGTGCCTATGCAAATGTCGGGCTGTGTCTGACGGTCCTGTGCGCGAAGGCGACCTGCTGTGGACCCCCAGCCCGGAGCGGCGGGCCCGGGCCAACATCACCGGGTTCACGAACTGGCTGGCCACCGAGCGGCAGCGCGAGTTCGGCAGCTACGACGCGCTCTGGCAGTGGTCGGTCACCGACCTGGATGGCTTCTGGGGCGCGGTGTGGGACTACTGCGGCGTCCAGGCCTCGACCCCGCCCACCGCCGTCCTGGGCCAGCGCACGATGCCGGGCGCGGACTGGTTCCCGGGGGCCCGGCTGAACTACGCCGAGCACATCCTCCGCCGCGCCGGCGACGGCAGCGACGACGACGATGGGCCGGCCCTGCTGTTCGCGGGCGAGACCGTCCCGCTCCAGACCGTGTCCCGGGCCACCCTGGCCACCCAGGTCCGTGCCCTGGCCACCCACCTGCGCCAGCTGGGCGTGCGGCCCGGCGACCGGGTGGCCAGCTACCTGCCGAACATCCCGCCCACGGTGGTCGCCCTGCTCGCGGTGGCCAGCATCGGGGCGATCTGGACCAGCTGCTCACCGGACTTCGGCTGGCGCGGGGTGCTGGAACGGTTCCGCCAGCTCAGCCCCGTGGTTCTGATCTGCACCGACGGCTACCAGTACGGCGGCCGGGCCCACGACCGCCGGGAGGAGGCCCAGCAGATCGCGGCCGGCCTGCCCAGCCTGCGCCACGTCATCAACGTGCCCGCCGACTGGGACGACATCATGGCCGGGCCGGCCCCGGCCGCGGCGGAGTTCCGGTTCGAGCAGGTCCCGTTCTCGCACCCGCTGTGGGTCCTGTTCTCGTCCGGCACCACCGGCCTGCCGAAAGCCATCACCCACAGTCAGGGCGGCATCCTGATCGAGCAACTCAAGTTGCAGACCTTCCATATGGATCTGCGGCCCGGCGACCGGATGCTCTTTTACACCACGACCGGCTGGATGATGTGGAACTTCCTGGTCAGCTCGCTGCTGCTGGGGGTCCAGCCGGTGCTGTACGACGGGAACCCGGCCTGGCCGGGGCCGGACGTGCTGTGGCGGCTGGCGGACGAGGCCGGGGTCACGTTCTTCGGTGCCTCCCCCGCCTACGTGGACGCGCTGGCCCGGGCCCGGGTCGTGCCCGGCCGCCAGTTCGGCCTCGACCGCCTGCAGGCCGTGATGCTGGCCGGGTCGCCGGTGTCGGCCGAGTGCAGCGACTGGTTCTACCGCAACGTCAAAACCGACCTGTGGCTGGCCACCGGCAGCGGCGGCACCGACACCTGCTGCGGGCTGGTCGGCGGCACCCCCACGCTGCCGGTCTACGCAGGCGAGATCCAGGCCCGGCACCTGGGTGTGGCCGCGTACGCCTTCGACACCGCCGGCCAGCCGGTGACCGGCCAGGTCGGCGAGCTGGTGGTGACCCAGCCGATGCCGTCGATGCCGGTCCGGTTCTGGGGCGACGAGGACGGCCGCCGCTACCGCGAGTCCTACTTCACCGAGTTCCCGGGCCGCTGGCGGCAGGGCGACTTCTTCCGGGTCAACCAGCGCGGCGGCTGCTTCGTGCTGGGCCGCTCGGACGCCACCTTGAACCGGGACGGAGTGCGGATCGGCACGGCCGAGATCTACTCCGCGCTGGCCGCGGTGCCCGAGGTCACCGACGGCCTGGTGGTCAACCTGGACCGGCCCGGCGGCGGGTTCTTCATGCCCCTGTTCGTGACGCTGGCCCCGGGCCAGGTGCTGGACGACCGGCTGCGGGCCGCGATCCGGCAGCGGCTGCGCACCGAGTACACGCCCCGCCACGTGCCCGACGCGATCATCGAGGTCCCGGCCATCCCGGTCACCCTGACCGGCAAGAAGATGGAGGTGCCGGTCCGCCGCATCCTGGCCGGCACCCCGCCCGCCCAGGCCGCCAACCCCAGCGCCATGGCCAACCCGGATTCGCTGGACGTCTTCGCCGCCCTGGCCAGCACCCTGCCTGAGCTGCGCTGACCGGCCCCGCCTACGGTGGTGCCATGCCCCGGCAGCAGGTATCCGGCACCGCGATCATCGCCGCGCCCGCGGAATGGATCTTCGCGCTGCTGACCGATCCCGCCCAGCATCCGCTGATCGACGGGACCGGCAGCGTGCTCGCGGTCCAGGCCGGCGGCCCCGAGCGGCTCACGCTGGGATCGAAGTTCGGGATGGACATGAAGATCGGCGCGCCGTACAAGATCCTCAACACGGTGGTCGAATACGATCAGGACCGCCTGATCGCCTGGCGGCACTTCTACGGTCATCGCTGGCGCTGGCAGCTGCGGCCCCTCGACGACGGGCCGGACGGGCCCAGGACCGAAGTCACGGAGACGTTCGACTGGTCGACGGCCCGGCGGCCGCTGCTGCTCACGCTCAGCCCGTTCCCGCGGCGCAACCAGCGCGGCATCGAGAAGTCGCTGGAGCGGCTGGCACATATCGCGGCCGCATCCGGGCACTGACATCCGGCGAAGAACTAAGTGATGGCACGCGACAGCACACCAACGGGGCGGGAGAACCGGCAGCCGATGAGCATCAGCTATTCCAGCGTGGTGAACGCGCCGATCGATGAGGTCTTCGCCTGGCACACCCGGCCCGGGGCGCTGACCCGGCTCGCCCCGCCGTGGCAGCCGGTGCGGGTCGGGCAGGAGGCGACCTCGCTGCGGGACGGCCGGGCCGTGCTGCTGCTGCCGGGCGGGGTGCGCTGGGTGGCCGAGCACCAGCCGGACGGGTACGACCCGCCGCGGCAGTTCGTCGACCAGCTGGTCTCGGACGGGCTGCCCGCGAACGCCCTGTTCTCCAAGACCCTGTCCCGGTCGCTGACCTGGCGGCACGTGCACGGTTTCCACGAGGCCGCCGTCGCGGGCACGACCCGGGTCCAGGACGACCTGCAGACCACGGTGCCCGAGGTGGCGCTGCGGCAGATGTTCGGCTACCGGCACCGCCAGCTGGCCGCGGACCTGAAGACGCAGCAGTGGGCCCGGGCCAAGCAGCCCGAGTCGCTCACGGTGGCGATGACCGGGTCCAGCGGGCTGATCGGCACCGCCCTGACCGCGCTGCTGACCACCGGCGGCCACCGGGTCATCCGGCTGGTCCGGCACCCGGCGTCCGGCGACGACGAACGCCAGTGGAACCCGGAGCGGCCCGCCCCCGACCTGCTGGACGGGGTGGACGCGCTGATCCACCTGGCCGGGGCGGGCATCGCGGGCCGGTTCACCGAGGCTCACAAGCGCGCGGTCCGCGACAGCCGCATCGGTCCGACCCGGGCCCTGGCCGAGCTGGCCGCCACCGCGGCCAAGGACAGCAACGGGTCCGGCGGGGCCGGCGGGCTCACGGCGTTCATCAGCGCCTCAGCCATCGGCTACTACGGCGCCGCCCGCGGTGACGAGGTGCTGACCGAGACCAGCCCCCCCGGCTCGGACTTCCTGGCCGGGGTGGTCACGGACTGGGAGGCCGCCACCCGGCCCGCCGCCGACGCGGGCCTGCGCACGGTCCTGATGCGCACCGGGCTGGTGCTGAGCCCCAAGGGGGGCACCCTGCGGGCGCTGCGGCCCCTGTTCGAGGCCGGCCTGGGCGGCAAGATCGGCGACGGGCGGCAGTGGATGTCCTGGATCGGCATCGACGACCTGACCGACGCCTACCTGCGCGCGCTGGTCGACCCGGATGTTTCCGGGCCGGTCAACGCGGTCGCGCCGGACCCGGTGCGGAACGCCGACTTCACCAAGATCCTGGGCGGGGTGCTGCGCCGGCCGACCGTGATCCCGGTGCCGGGCTTTGGCCCCCGCCTGCTGTTCGGCGAGGAAGGGGCGCGGGAACTGGCCGAGGCCAGCCAGCGGGTCCGGCCCGACGCGCTGCTCACCGCGGGCCAGGGTTTCCGGTACACCCGGCTCGAGCCCGCCCTCCGGCACCTGCTCGGCCACGTCGCCGCGGCCTGACCGGCGTTCAGGCGTCGGCGATGGCGTCGGTCACGCTGTCGTAGACCGGGATCAGCTGGTCGGCCCGGGTCAGCTGCAGCACCCGGGCCACCGCCAGCTGCGGCGCGGCCAGGGCGAGTACGCCGCCCTGCTGGTCCAGGGCCCGGGTCGAGCGCAGCAGCATCCGCAGCCCGGTGGAATCCATGAAACTCAGCTCGGACATGTCGACGATCAGCAGCCGCGGCTGCTGGGCGACCACTGACTCAAGCACTCCGTAGAGCTCGTCGCTGTTGGTCGCGTCGACCTCACCGGCCAGCACCACCACGGTGTACGTCGCCCCGGCTACCTCCGGGGCGGACACCGACGCTCTGAGCAGCCCCACCGCACTCCTTTTCACCCGCTGGTCATGCTGGGCGCCCGCTGGGCGCCCTCACGCTGTCATACACGGTAGTGGTCCGGCCGGTACCGCTGGCCCGCAGCCGGACGGCCGTTACTTTCTCGGGATATACCTTCTACCAGCATCCAGTCCGGACAGCACAACCGGCTACCCGCCGCCGGCCGGCCGGTAACGTGGCCCGGTGTGAGCGAAGAGTCAGCCGAGTTCGTCCTGCCTGCCATCCCGGCGTCGTCCGGGGCCTTGATCTTCGACGATGACCGGCGGCTGCTGATCCTCAAACCGACCTACAAGAAGGGCTGGACCATCCCGGGCGGAGTCATGGAGGCCGACGGCGAGACCCCGTGGGAGGCGTGCCAGCGTGAGGTCCGCGAGGAGACCGGCCTGCGGGTGGACCAGGCCCGGCTGGCCTGCGTCGACTTCCGGCGGCCGCGGCCGGCCCGGCCGGACAGGGCCGAGCGGCCGGGCGGGATGAGGTTCCTGTTCGACTGCGGGACCATGGGCGCCGCCGGCCTGGACTCGCTGCGGCTGCAGGAGGAGGAGATCGCCGAGAGCCGGCTGCTGCCGCTGCCCGAGGCGCTGCCCCTGCTGTCCAAACCGGTCCGCCGCCGGGTGCGGGCCACCACCCGGGCCCTCGGCCGGGGGGCCGGGGTGGTCTATCTGGAAGACGGCCGCCCGGTCGGGGCGGTGAGCGCGGCGTGAGGCGACACAGCCTGCTGCCCGCCCCGGGCACCGTGACTGACGTGTTCGACCCGGGCAAGCCCCCGGTGCTGACCATCGACCCCGGCGACACGGTGGTGACCGGCTCGCTGGACGCGTCCGGCTACCTGACCCGGCAGCGCTACCCCGGCGACAACCGGCCCCGCATGCTCAGCGCCGACCGGGGCCACTGCCTGACCGGGCCGATCGCGGTCACCGGGGCGCAGCCGGGCGACGTGCTGTCGGTGCGGTTCACCTCGCTGCGGCCGGCCGACTGGGGCTGGACCGTGGCCGGGGCCCGCGCGACCAGGCTCACCCGCCGCCTGGGGATCGACGGCCCGCCGTCCTGGCTGCTGTGGGAGATCGACGACGACGGCGGCCTGGCCTACAGCGACCGCGGCCACACCGTGCCGATCGCGCCGTTCCTGGGCGTGATCGGGATGCCGCCCATCGAACCCGGTGAGCACTCCACCCGGCCGCCGCGGGCAGCCGGCGGCGGCAACATCGACTGCCGCGACCTGGTGGCCGGGTCCACGCTGTACCTGCCGGTGACCGTGCCGGGCGCGCTGCTGTGCCTGGGCGACGGGCACGCGGCCCAGGGCGACGGCGAGGTCAGCGGCACCGCCATTGAGTGCGCGATGACCACCGAGGTGGTGGTGGACCTGGAGCCGGACCCTCCGGTGCCGGGCATCCACGCCGAGACCCCGGCGGGCCGGATCACGTTCGGCTTCAGCGAGGACCTGAACCAGGCCATGGGCGACGCGCTGGACACCATGCTGACCTGGATGCAGGGCCTGTACGGGCTGGCCCGGGCCGAGGCCCTGGCCCTGGCCGGGCCGACCCTGGACCTGCGGATCACCCAGGTCGCCAACGACGTGTGGGGGGTCCACGCCGTACTGCCCGCCGGGGCTCTGCGGTGACCTCTCGGGAATGCCCGAAATGCCGGGCCGGACATGGCAACCTGTGATGGTGGCGGCTGGACCAATCGTGGTGAGACCAGCGGAGACGCCCGCCGATCTCGCTGGGATCGATGCGGTCGATGTCTCCTACTCCACCGACCGCATTTACCGGGTGCGGCGGACCAAGATGGCGTTCTGGCTGGAAGAAGAGCGGTTCGAGCTGCCGGTCGAAAAGGCTGACCTGCGCCCGGCCCTGACCCTGTCCGAGGGGTTGTTCGTGGCCTGCCGGGGCGACACGATCGTCGGTTACGGCGAGCTGCGGCCCGACCCCTGGAATGGCCGGGCCCGGATCGAGAACATCTTCGTGTCCCGCCCCTGCCGGGGCCAGGGCATCGGTGGCCGGCTGATCGACGCGCTGGCCGAGCAGGCCCGCCACCAGCCCGCCGCGCGCTGCCTGTGGCTGGAGACCCAGAACGTCAACTACCCGGCCGTGCAGTTTTACCTGAAGGTGGGGTTCCAGCTGTGCGGGCTGGACGAGACCCGCTACCGCCCGGACGACCCCCAGCTGCTCCCGGGCGAGATGGCCCTCTACTTCACCCGTCCCCTGACCCCCTGACCCCGCCTAGCCGTCGTGGCTGTGGTGCTTGTGGTGGGCGAGGAGGCCGGCGGCATGGTCGGGGACGAAGGACTGGAGGTCTTTGGGGGTGCGCTGGTAGCCGGTGGAGGGCGGCCGCTTGGGCAGCTCCAGGGCCGGGAGCTTGACCTTGTGGTACGGAACCGAGCTGAGCAGGTGGGCGATCATGTTGATCCGGGCCCGGCGCTTGTCGTCGCTCTCCACCACGTGCCAGGGCACCTCGGGGATGTCGCAGTGCACGAACATCTCATCCTTGGCCCGCGAATAGTCTTCCCAGTGATTGATGGACTGCAGGTCCATGGGGGACAGCTTCCAGCGGCGCAGCGGGTCATCCAGCCGGCCCTCGAACCGGCGCTGCTGCTCCTCGTCACTGACCGAGAACCAGTATTTGCGGAGCAGGATGCCGTCCTCGACCAGCAGCCGCTCGAAGATCGGGCACTGGTGCAGGAACCGGGTGTACTCCTCCTTGGTGCAGAAGCCCATCACGTGCTCGACCCCGGCCCGGTTGTACCAGCTCCGGTCGAACAGGCTGATCTCGCCGGCCGCCGGCAGGTGCTCGACGTAGCGCTGGAAGTACCACTCGCTCTTCTCCCGCTCGGTCGGGGCGGGCAGCGCGGTGATGCTGGCGACGCGGGGGTTGAGATACTGGGTGACCCGCTGGATCGTGCCGCCCTTGCCGGCCGCGTCCCGGCCTTCGAAGATCACCACGATCCGGGCCCCTGAGGCCCGGACCCACTCCTGCATCTTGACCAGCTCGGCCTGGAGCCGGAACAGCTCCTGCTCGTACAGGTCGCGGGGCAGCCGCCCGGCCTTCGACATGTGGTCCCCCTCGCTGCCGTTGTTCACCTGTCCGTTAACTTAGCCGCATGCCGTCGGAAGACAAGATCAACGCATTCCTGGCCGAGCCGAGAAACGCCATCGTCGCTGGCACCCGGGCGGATGGGCGCCCGCACGCGACCCCGAACTGGTTCCACTGGGACGGCGCGCACTTCTACGTGTCCACCACCAGGGACCGGATCAAGTACCGCCTGTTCACGCGGGAACCACGGGCCGAATTCCTGATCGACGACGCCACCGGGTTCCGCTACGTCATGGTCTACGGAACCGTCGAGGTCCGCGAGAATCTGGCCCCCGAGCTGGCCAACTTCCGCGCCATCCGGGTCAAGCACGGCCGGGACGTCCCGGCCGACGACGAGCTGCTGGCCGGGCTGACCGCCGAGAACCGGGCGCTGCTGGTGTTCACCCCGGACCGGCCGCTGGCCGAGTGGACGGCCCACGGCTTCGACTGACCGGCACATTTTCGCTCACAGCACTGGCCAATTCACACACAACAAGACAAAATCCTCATTAATGAAAGGTCGCGGGTTCCCGCGCAGCCCTGACCGGACTCGATGAGGAGGCTTCATGCCCGATCAGGGCCACGACGGCCACGGCCAGCCCGAAGCCGGCCAGCCCGAAGCCGGTCAGCCTGGGGTCCGGCCCGGGACCCGGCGCCGCGACTTCCTGCGCTACACCGGGGGCGCCGCCGCCGTCGGCGGCCTGGCCGGGGTGCTCAGCCCGGGCGTGGCCGGGGCCGCCACCACGCGCGGCGCCGCCCGCCGGGCCGCGGCCACCCCGGCGGGCGGGTACGCGGCCGCCAGCGGGACCCTGGCCGCGACCCCGATCCGGCCGCCGGCCGCGCCGCTGGCCGTGCGCAACCCGTACGTGAGCACCTGGCTGCCGGCCACCGCCCTGCCCGGGACCTGGGAGCAGTTCTGGCCGGGGCACACCACGGCCATGGGCGGCCTGGCCCGGGTCGACGGTGTGTCCTACATGTTCATGGGCGACCCCAGCATCATCCTCACCGTCCCCG
This sequence comes from Streptosporangiaceae bacterium, assembly GCA_036497405.1. GTDB lineage: Bacteria > Actinomycetota > Actinomycetes > Streptosporangiales > Streptosporangiaceae > Bog-532. The sequence continues at coordinate 16,573 of DASXJM010000395.1, forward strand.
ATGGCAACCACGGGACCCCGTCCACCACCCAGGGCTTCCAGCAGGCCCTGCAGCAGACCAAGCTGGAAGTCACCCCGACCCGGTCCCGGTTCACGCTGGAGGGCGGCGGGATCGAGCTGACGGTGGAGTTCCTGTCCCCGGTCGAGCCGGGTGACCCCAAGCGCCAGTCGATCCCGTTCAGCTACCTGTCCCTGTCGGCCCGCAGCATCGACGGTCACCGCCACGACGTGCAGCTGTACGCCGACATCAGCGGTGAGTGGTGCAGCGCCGACGACAGCCAGCAGATCACCTGGGCTTCGTCGTCGGTCAGCTACCCGGGCGGGAACCTGCAGACGTGGGCGGTCCAGCTGGCCAGCCAGCAGCCGCTCACCGAGCAGAACCAGCAGGCGGCCTGGGGCAGTACGGTGTGGGCCACCCCGGCCAACGGCGGGCTGACCTGGCAGTCCGGCCAGGACGTGGTGGTCCGGGCCCAGTTCGTGAACCACGGCAAGCTGGCCGACAGCAACGACACCGACTTCCGCGCCATCGGTGACAACTGGCCGGTGTTCGCGTTCTGCGCCGACCTGGGCCAGCTGGGCGGATCGGCCCGGACCGTGCCGCTGTCGATCGGGCTGGCCCGGACCCCGGCCGTCAGCTACCAGGGCCAGAATCTGGACCCGTGGTGGAGCAAGGAGTTCTCGTCCTGGCCAGACATGCTGGGGTTCTTCCACGGCGACCTGGCCGCGGCCCAGCGCCGGGCCACCACCTTGGACAACCGCATCACCAGCGACGCCCAGGCCGCCGGGGGCACCGCCTACGCCGGGCTGTGCGCGATCGCGCTGCGCCAGGCCTACGGCGGCACCGAGCTGGTGGTGGGGCCGGACGGCTCGCCGTGGGCGTTTCTCAAGGAGATCTCCAGCGACGGCAACGTGTCCACCGTGGACGTGATGTTCCCGGCCTCCCCGGTGTGGGTCTACGCCGACCCCGGCTACCTGGCCCTGCTGCTCACCCCGCTGGTGACCTACGCCGAGTCCGGGAAATGGCCCGAGCAGTTCGCCCCGCACGACCTCGGCTCGTCCTACCCGGTGGCCGACGGCCACAACGACGGCGGCGGGGAGAACATGCCGGTCGAGGAGACCGGCAACATGCTGATCATGGCCGCGGCCTACATCCAGCAGGTGCCGTCGGCGGCCAGGGCCTACGCCACCGCGCACTACAAGATCTTCAAGCAGTGGGCCGACTACCTGGTGGCCAACCTGCCCGATCCCGGCTTCCAGAACCAGACCGACGACTTCGCGGGCCAGATCGCGCACAGCGTGAACCTGGCCCTCAAGGGCATCGTGGCGGTGGCCGCGTTCGGCCAGCTCGCCACCGCGGCCGGCCACACCGCCGACGCCGCCAGCTACACGGCCCAGGCCAAGCAGTTCATCGCCACCTGGGCCAGGAACGCCCAGGACCCGTCGGCGGCCCACCTGGACCTGACCTACAGCGGCGATGACGGCGGCAACGGCACCTGGGGCACCACCTACAACGGCTTCGCCGACCGGCTGCTGGGCACCAACCTGATCCCGGCCTCGGTGCTGGCCGAGCAGGCGGCCTGGTACCCCAAGGTCAGCAACCTGTTCGGGCTGCCGCTGCAGGTACCGCACAGCTACGCCAAGTCGGACTGGGAGCTGTGGACCGCGGCCTGGCTGTCGAACTACCCGGTCAGCAAGCAGCTGATCGAGCAGGTCTACACCTACGCCAACACCACCCCCCAGCGGGTGCCGTTCAGCGACCTGTACGACACGATCGCCGGCACCCAGACCGGTTTCCAGGCCCGGCCGGTGCAGGGCGGCATCTTCGCGCTGCTGGCCCTGCGGAACCGCCGCTAGACCGCTGGCCTGGCGGGCGCTACCTGCGCCCCTGCGGGTGCCCGCCAGGTCAGCTTGGGCAGCAGCGGGCGGGCGGTGCGGTGGCGCAGGCAGCCCTGCCACACCCCCAGGCTGTAGGCGACGTCGTCCAGCAGGCGGGCGCTGACGTAGCGGACCGGGTCCAGCGGCGGGCGGCGTTCGGCCCAGCCCAGCACCGGCGGGGCCAGCATCAGCGCGGCCAGCGGCCACCGCAGCCGGGGTACGGCCACCGCGACCGGCACGGCCACCGGCCACCAGGCCCGGGACAGCGTGCTGCCCAGCAGGCGCCCCGCGGCCACGGTGCCGCCCGCGGCGAGCCGGGTGGCCACCGGCCAGGCCTGACCGCCGGTGAGCGGGGCCAGACGGCGGGCCAGCAGCGCGGTGGCGGCGGCGGTGATCACGGTGCCGGCCAGCGGGCCCGCCACCGGGCCGCCCATCGCGGCCGCGGACCAGGCGGCGGCGGTCCAGCCGGACATGGCCACCGCGGGCAGCGTGCCCGGGTGCCGTTGCTCCAGGGGCGCGGCCGAGGTCCCGTAGTCCCGGCGCCGCGCGAACCAGCTGCCGAGCCGGACCCGGTGCTGGTGGGCCACGGTGGCGGCCGGCTCGTAGCGGACGTGCCAGCCACGGTCGGCCAGCCGCCACACGAAATCGACGTCCTCCCCCACCGGCAGGTGCCCGGCGAACCCGTCGTGGGCCCGGGCCACGGCGGCCCGGACGACCAGGACGGCGCCGGGCACGTAGGGGACCTTCGATCCCGGGCGCACGATGCTGGGCACCGCCCCCATGTCCAGGGTCGAGCTGACGCCCTCGTATTGGGCCAGCCAGCCCGGGGCGCGCTCGGGCTCGTACGGGACGATCCGGGGCGCCACCGCCGCCACCACCGGGTCGGCGAAGTGCGGCAGCAGCCGGTCCAGCCAGCCCGGCGCGGGTACGCAGTCCGAGTCCAGGAACGCCACCAGCGGAGTGCCCACCGCGGCCAGGCCGGTGTTGCGGGCGGCCGCGGGCCCGCCGTTGACCGGCCGGAGCAGGTAGTCCGCGCCCGCGTCCTGGGCCACGGCGGCCACCGCGGCCGGGTCCTGCGACCCGTCGTCGACGACCAGCACCCGGTAGCGGTGCGGGCCCTCAAGGCCCAATCCCCGCAGGCACAGGGCCAGTTCGGCGGCGCGGTCGCGGACCGGGATGACCACGGTGACGTCGCCGGGGCCCGGGCCGCCGGCCGGTAGGGGCCAGGCGATGCCGGTGGCCAGCAGGCGCCGGGCCAGGGCCTGGGCCCCCGGTGCCCCCGGCACCGGCTCCCCCGCCCACCAGCGGGCCACGTGCCCGGCCCCGGCTGGGCCCAGGCGCAGCATCCGGTACGGGTAGCCGCCCAGCAGCACGGCCCCGCCGTCCAGGGTCCGCAGGCCGGGGTCGGGCCGCAGCCGCAGCCCGGCCGTGCCCGGCCCCGGCGGCCCCAGCGCCCCCGGCTCCGGGGGGCCGGCCGGGGCCTGCCCGGGTGCTGCGGTCATGGATGTCACCATAGAGGTATGACCAGCGACGACGCGGAGCGGCCGGAGTTCGACGCCGGGCAGGCTTACGAGATGCACCCGCAGGTGGCGATCCGGCCCGAGAGCTTCGGCGCCCTGGCCTACCACTACGGCAACCGCCGGCTGGTCTTCCTCAAGGCCCCGGCCCTGGTCACCGTGGTGGAGTCGCTGGCCGACTACCCGACCGCGGCCGACGCGATCGCCGCCCACGTGCCGGACGGGCAGCGCGACTCCTACTGCCAGGCACTGTCCGGCCTGCTCTCGTCGGAGGTCATCCGGGCCCGCTGACTTCTGGAGCTTGGTCGTCGCTGATCCCCACCGTGGTACCGAGGGGGCGACGGTGGTGATTCCGCGGCGCGGCGGGAAACTCCTCTACCGGGCGCGCAGCACGTCCAGTACGGACGAACCCGCCGCCGCGAAGACCGGGATCGCCGCGAGCGGGGCGGCGACGGTGACCGTCTGGCCGCCCTCGTGCCCGGCGCCGGTCGCGACGTCGATCCAGGTGCGGCCGGCCGGCAGGTAGACCGGCCGCTCGCGCTGGCCGTACTCCAGGATCGGCGCGACCAGCACGTCCGGCCCGAACAGGTACTGGTCCTCAACCTCCCAGGCCCGGCCGTCGCCGGGGAAGTCATAGAACAGCGGCCGGATGACCGGGGTGCCCCGCTCGTGCGCGGCCGCCATCTGCTCGGTCACATACGGCCGCAGCGCCTCCCGGGTCCGCAGGCAGCCGGCCAGGACCTCATACACGTCCTCGCCGTAGCTCCACACCTCGTTGGGCGCCCCCGAGCCGAGGACCTCGTTGAACGTCCGCCAGGTGGCCTCGCCGGTGAACGCCTGCGGCTCCCGGAACCCGTGCAGCCGGGTCACCGGGCAGAACACGCCCCACTGGAACCAGCGCACCAGAAGCTCGCGGAACTCAGGGTCCTGCCCGTCCCCGCCGGTGAACCCGCCGATGTCCGTGGTCCACCAGGGGATGCCTGACAGGCCGGCGTTCAGGCCGGCCGCGAACTGCATCCGGAACGACTCGAACGTCGAGTGCACATCACCCGACCACAGCAGGGTCGCGTATTTCTGGCTGCCCGCCCAGCAGCACCGGATCAGGTTGCAGATCTCGGTCTGGCCGGCCGCCAGCTGACCCTCGTAGAAGCCCTTGGCGTAGCCCACCGGGTACAGGTTGGCCACCTTGAGCGCGGGCCCGGCCTGGTAGCGGATCACGTCCCAGTCGTACTGCCCGGAGTGGGTCACCAGCTCGGGCTCGGCCTCGTCCAGCCAGAACACCCGGACGCCCTTGTCGAAGTAGTTCTCCTTGGCCCTGGCCCAGACGAACTCCTGGGCTTCGGGGTTGGTGGCGTCGAAGAACACCTCGTTGCCCATGAACTCCATCTGGGTGCCGGCGCCGCGGTCGGTGCGGACCAGCAGGCCGCGGTCTTCCATCTCGTCGAAGTTCTCGGAGTTCACGTCGACGGTGGGCCAGATCGACACCATCAGCTCGATGCCCAGGTCCCGCAGCTCGGCGATCATCGCGTCCGGGTCGGGCCAGTACTCGGGGTCGAACTTCCACTCGCCCTGCTGCGGCCAGTGGAAGAAGTCGGCCACGATCACCGAGATCGGCAGGTCGCGGCGCTTGTACTCGCGCGCGGTGGCCAGCAGCTCGTCCTGGGTCTTGTAGCGGAGCTTGCACTGCCAGAACCCGGTGGCCCAGTCCGGCATCATCGGCGTCTTCCCGGTCGCCTGCGCGTAGGCCTCCTCGACCTGGGCCGGGGTGTCGCCGGCGGTGATCCAGTAGTCCAGCTGGCCGGTGCGGGCCGCGTGCCACTCGGTCACGTTCTTGCCGAACGTGACCCGGCCGACGGCCGGGTTGTTCCACAGGAATCCGTAGCCCAGGCTGGACAGCGCGAACGGGATGCTGGCCTGGGAGTTGCGGTGGGCCAGTTCGAGGGTGCAGCCCTTCATGTTCAGCTCGGCGATCTGGCGCTGGCCCAGGCCGTAGATGCGCTCGCCGGGCTGGGGCTTGAAGCTGACCGTCAGCTCGCAGTCGTCGCTGCCCAGCACCGGCCGGTAGGCCCGGCCCGGGATCGCGATCGAGCTGGTCTCGTCGCCGATGCCGAGGGTCTGCCAGTACTCGCGGAGCAGCCGGTCGCCGCGCTGGTTGCTGAACTCGAGGATGCCGTAGCGGTCGATGGTGGCGGTGATGCGGCCGTTGGTGATCCGGGCCTCGCCGTCCCCGATGGTGATCTCCGGGGTGGCCGGCCCGGGCGGTTCCAGGGCCCAGAGCTGACTCTGCTCAATCGCGCCCTGGCGGGTGGCCCGGACCCGCAGGCTGTGCTCGCCCCACGGCTCGATCCACAGGGTCTCGCCGCCTTGGCGCCGGACCAGCCGACCACCGTCCCGGCTCAGGTACTGCCCCATGTTTCCTCCCAGCTCAGCATGGTCTTCAGGAAGATCAAACCACTGGGGGAAAAGGTTTGCCGAGGCGGGTCGGGGGTGGGGTGAGCGGGCTCGGCCTGCGGCTGGTCCTGGCGCGGGCGGGCCGGCTCAGTCGGTGCCGGACGCGAAGGCCTGATCGAAGGCCTGCTGGGGCGGGGGGAAGTCGAACCGGCGCAGGAACTCCAGCGAGCTGGGCGCGCCGGCCAGGCGGTCCATGCCGACGTCCTCCCACTCGACCGAGATCGGGCCCGCGTAGCCGATCGAGTTCAGCATCCGGAACACGTCTTCCCAGGGCACGTCGCCGTGGCCGGCCGAGACGAAGTCCCAGCCCCGGTGCGGGTCGCCCCAGGGCAGGTGCGAGCCGAGGCGGCCGTTGCGGCCGTCCAGCCGCTTGCGGGCCTCCTTGCAGTCCACGTGGTAGATCCGGTCGGTGTAGGCGTCCAGGAACGCCACCGGGTCCAGGTCCTGCCAGATGAAGTGGCTGGGATCGAAGTTCAGCCCGAACGCGGGCCGGTGACCGACCGCTTCCAGGGCCCGCTTGGTGGTCCAGAAGTCGTAGGCGATCTCGGTCGGGTGGACCTCGTGCGCGAACCGGACCCCCTCGGCGTCGAACACGTCCAGGATCGGGCTCCACCGGTCGGCGAAGTCCTGGTAACCGGCCTCGACCATGGAGTCCGGGGTGGGCGGGAACATGGCCACGGTGTGCCAGATCGATGAGCCGGTGAAGCCGACCACGGTGTCCACGCCGAACGCGGCCGCGGCCCGGGCCGTGTCGGCCAGCTCGGCGGCGGCCCGCTGCCGGACCCCTTCGGGGTCGCCGTCGCCCCAGATGCGCGGGGGCACGATGTCACGGTGCCGCTGGTCGATCAGGTCGCACACGCACTGCCCGACCAGGTGGTTGGAGATGGCCCAGCAGCGCAGCCCGTACTTCTCCAGCAGCGCGTGCCGGCCGGCCAGGTAGCCGTCTTCGTGCAGGGCCCGGTCGACCTCGAAGTGGTCACCCCAGCAGGCCAGCTCCAGCCCGTCGTACCCCCATGAGCTGGCCAGCCGGGCGACCTCCTCCAGCGGCAGGTCCGCCCACTGGCCGGTGAACAACGTGAACGAGTGCGGCATGACGGCAGGGCCTCCGTGGGGGTCAGGGGGACTGGATCTTGGTCCAGGCGCTGTCGTGCGCGGCGCTGGTGGCCACCGCGTCCAGCACCCGCTGGACCTGGAGGCCATCGGCGAACGACGGCTCCGGGTCGTCGTCGGCGGCGACGTCGACCAGCAGGTCCCGGGCCTGGTGCACGAACGTGTGCTCCCAGCCCAGCGTGTGCCCGGGCGGCCACCAGGCCTCCAGGTAGGGGTGGCCCGGCTCGGTGACCAGGATGCGCCGGAACCCGGCGGTGTCCTCGGACTCGGTGCGGTCGTAGAAGTTCAGCTCGTTCAGCCGCTCCAGGTCAAACGACAAGCTGCCCAGCTCGCCGTTCAGCTCGATGGTGAGCGCGTTCTTGCGGCCGGCCGCGACCCGGGTCGCCTCGAACGCGGCCAGCGCCCCGGACGCGAGCCGCCCGGTGAACAGCGCGGCGTCGTCCACGGTGACCGGCCCGGTCTGGCCGGGGTCGCCCGCCACCGGCCGTTCGGGCACGAAGGTGTTCAGCACCCCGGACACCCCGGTCAGATGCTCACCGGACAGGTACTGGGCCAGGTCGACGGCGTGGGCGCCGATGTCGCCCAGGGCCCCGGACCCGGCCCGCTCCTGGTCCAGCCGCCAGGTCAGCGGGACCGAGACGTCGGCCAGCCAGTCCTGCAGGTAAGCGGCGCGGACGTGCCGCAGGCCGCCGATCCGGCCGTCGTTGATCAGCCGCCGGGCCAGCGCGATGGCCGGGACCCGGCGGTAGTTGAACCCGACCATGGCCCGCACCCCGTGCTGGGCCGCCCGGGCGGCCGCCGCTGCCATGGCCTCGGCTTCGACCACCGTGTTGCCCAGCGGTTTCTCGCACAGCACGTGCTTGCCCGCGTCGAGGGCGGCGATGGCGATCTCGGCGTGGGTGTCGCCGGGGGTGCAGATGTCGACCAGCTGCACGTCGTCCCGGTCGATCAGGGCCCGCCAGTCGGTCTCGACGTGGTGCCAGCCGTAGCGGCGGGCGGCGAACCGGGTGGCGGCCTCGTCCCGGCCGGCCAGCACGTTCATCCGGGGCCGGAGCGGGACATCGAACGCCTGGCCCACGGTGGCCCAGGCCCGGGAGTGGGCCGCACCCATGAAGGCGTAGCCCACCATCCCGATACCCAGGGCAGGTGCGTCCGGCTGGCTAGAGCGTGGGGGCATACGGATCCCAATCCTCGGGCAACGGCGGCGGGCTGACGAAACCCGAATCTATCGGCTCGAACGCCGCGCCATCCAGCGACGCCTGCACCGCCACCATCACCTCGAGGACGTGCTCGGCCAGTTCCCCGGACGCCCGCGGCGGCTGGCCCGCGCGCAGGCTCCGGGCCAGGTCCAGCACGCCCAGGCCACGCCCGGCCGAGGCGCCTACGGAGGAGATCGTCTCCCAGTCGCCATCACGGCCCCGCCCGTGGATCTTGATGTCGCCGTCGAACCGGTTCGGGTCGGGTATGGCCATGGTTCCTTCGGTCCCGGTGATCTCGACGAACCCGGACCGCGGCAGCGGCGAGTCGAAGCTGAACAGCAGGGAGGCCGCGCCCCCGCCCTCGTACTCGACCAGCGCGCCGACGTGGGTGGGCACGTCGACCGGGAACTTCGTGCCCGCTTTGGGCCCGGAGCCGATGACCCGGTGGGCGGCGGCGCGACGGCCGACCGCGGCCACCTTGGCGGCCGGGCCGAAGATCGCGGCCAGCGTGGAGAAGTAATAGGGCCCGAGGTCGAACAGCGGGCCCGCGCCCGGCTGGAACAAGAACTCCGGACTGGGGTGCCAGCTCTCCGGGCCGGGACTCTGCATCAGGGTCAGCCCGGTCTGCGGGGTGCCGATCGCGCCCTGGGCGATGAGCCGGCGCGCGGTCTGCAGGCCGGCCCCGAGCACGGTGTCCGGGGCGCAGCCCAGCCGGACTCCGGCCCGCTGCGCCTGGGTCAGCAGCGACCGGCCGATGGCCGGGTCGGTGGTGAGCGGCTTCTCGTTCCACACGTGCTTGCCCGCGCTGATCGCGGCCGAGGCCACCTCGGCGTGCGACACCGGCAGGGTCAGGTTGACCACCAGCTCGACCCCCGGAAACTCCAGGGCCTGGTCCAGCGTCCCGCTGGCGCCGACCCCGTACTTGGCCGCTTGATCCTCGGCCCGGGCCAGGTCCAGGTCAGCGCAGAACAGCACGTTCAGGTCCGGGAACGAGGTCATGTTGGGCAGGTATTCGTCGCTGACGGTGCCGCAGCCGACCACGGCGACCCCGAGCGGGCCGGAGCAGGTCATCGTTCAGCTCCCGTCCGCGGCCGAGGGGCTGGCGGGCCCCAGGGGGTCGGCCGGCGACGGGGCGTCGGCCAGGCCGTGGTTGACGAGCCAGGTCAGGCTGTCGCCGAGCGCCTCCAGCACGTCGGTGGCGCAGGCGTCGAACTCGACCACGTTCCACTCCACCGAACCGCTCGCGGCCAGGATGTCCGCCACCGGCATCTTCCCGCTGCCGACCGCGGTGTTCGGATCCTCCTTGGTCACCGGGCCGTCCTTGACGTGCAGGTAGCGGACGCGCGAGCCGAGCCGGCCGAGCAGTTCGGGGACCGGCTGGCCGCCGACCGCGGCCCAGTAGGTGTCGACCTCGAGCACGACCTCGGGGTCGAGCTGGTCGGCCAGCACCTCCAGCGCGGGGCGGCCGCCGATCAGGCTGGACAGCTCGAAGTCGTGGTTGTGGTAGCCGAGCCGCAGCCCGTGCTGGGCGGCCCGCTTGGCCGCGTCGTTGAGGTCGGCGGCCACCGCCGCCACGCTGCCGGTGTCGGCGTACCGTTCGGGCGGGAAATACGGCACGATGACCGTGGCCGCGCCCACGGTCCGGGCCCCGCGGAAGGCGGCCTCGGCGTCGTCCCCGAACGGCCGGGTGTGCACACTGCACACGCCCAGCCCGGCCGCGTCCAGCTCGGCCCGGAGGACGTCCGGGTCGGTGAGCACGTCGTAGGGCTCCACGGTCCGGTATCCGAACCCGGCCAGCCGCCGCAGCACTCCCGCCCGGTCCGCGCTCAGCTCGTCTCGCACCGAGTACAGCTGAAGCGCCACCGGCCGGTTTCCGCCCGCCGTTGAGTTGCTCATGCCCACCGTCCCTGATCAGGTCGATTGCCATTAATTTTTCGAAAAAATGTCGGCCTCGGCTTTGCTCAAAGTACGTCCGGTGGTGTGATGGGTCAATGGTCTACCACGAGGGCATTCCAGGAACTTTGGCGAGGTTTTGGCCAGCCGCGCCGGCCTGGCCTGCGGGCGGTGATGTCGTGGTTCTGACCGGTAAACTTTTCGAAAGGATTGCGTTATGCGCCGGGAGCCCGGGCGGAGCACCCTGACCGGGATCGCGAACCAGGCCGGGGTGTCGGTCTCGACCGTGTCGAAGGTGCTCAACGGCCGCACCGACGTGGCCCCGGGGACCCGCGACCGGATCGCCAAGCTGCTGCGCGGGCACGGGTACCAGGTCGTGGCCGGGATGCGGTTCGGCGTGGCTGACCTGCTCATCGGCAGCCTGCACGGCCCGTGGGCCGAAGAGCTGATCCGGGGCGCGGTCGACGCGGCCCGCGAGGCCGGGCACAGCGTCGTGGTCACCACGGTCAGCACCGGCGCCGAGTTCAGCGACTGGCTGGAGCGGGCGGCCCGGCGCGGCACCGACGGGGCGCTCAGCGTGCTGTACCTGCCGAGCGCGGCCGAGCGGGACCGGCTGGCGGCGGCGCACATCCCGCTGATCGTGGTTGACCCGCCGACCGAGCCCGGCAGCGATATCCGGTCGGTCGGCACCACCAACTGGCAGGGCGGCCTGACCGCGACCCGGCACCTGGCCGAGCTCGGGCACCGCCGGATCGGGGCGATCGGCGGCCCGGACCGGGTCTGGTCGGCCAACGCCCGGCTGGACGGCTACCGCACCGCGCTGATGCGGTCCGGATTGCCGGTGGACGAGAACCTGGTCGTCCGGGGCGAGTTTTCGGTGCCCGAGGGCAAGTACCTGACCCACCGGCTGCTGGACCGGCCCGGCCCGCCGACCGCGATCGTGGCCGGCAACGACAACCAGGCCTTTGGCGTGCTTCAGGCCCTGAGCGAGCGAGGCCTGCGGGTGCCGGGCGACGTGAGCGTGGTCGGCTTCGACGACGCGGTGGCGGCCTGGACCACGCCGCCGCTGACCACCATCCGCCAGCCGCTGGCCGCGATGACCGCGGCCGCGTTCCGCATGCTGCGCATGGACGCCGACGGGGTCACGGCCCAGCCTCAGCACGTGGAGCTGGCCACCACGCTGGTGGTCCGGGACAGCACCGCTCCCCCATCGATTTAGCGAGCACGGTGCGGCTAGGGGGTGGTGCGGGCCCGCTGGTAGTGGCGGCGGGCCTTCATCCGGTTGCCGCACACCGCCATCGAGCACCAGCGCGCGGTGTTGCCCTTGGTCCGGTCGAGCAGGAACAGGCGACAGGCTTCGTTGGCGCACGGGCGCAGCCGGCCGGGACTGAGCCGCCCCAGTTCGTCCCAGGCCAGGACGGCCCGCACGGCCAGCCGCCGGTCCGGGTCAGCGGTCAGCGTCCAGGTGACCCGGCCGCCGGTCAGGGCAGGCACGGACGACGCGCCGTTCAGGAACGGGGCCAGGACCCCTGGTGGCTGCTGACCGCGCAGCACGGCCTGGAGCGCATCCCGGGCCGCGCGTACCTGCCGCTGCTCGGCAGGCGAGCCGGTCCCACCCTGGCGCTGCAGCCAGCCCCGGGCCGCGGCCGGGTCGGCCAGCTGGTCGGCGGGGATCCCGTCCACCCGGGGGGTGGTGTTGAGCAGGACCAGCAGGAAGTGCTCGTCGGCCACTTCATTGGGCATCGGCCCTCCCACCCCATAACCACCATTCGCTCTTTCAGAGGTTAGCAGCCAGGGCAGTCAGGGCCGGTCAGGTCAGGTGCCCGGCCTGGTCAGCACCGCGCGGTGGCGGTGGAGAACGCGCTGATCGCGGTGTTGCCGGTCTGCAACTGCGGCACCGCGCCGGTGGCGTCGCCCTTGGCCAGCGCGGTCCCGGCCGCCGCGTAGGACGCGGTCAGCGTCTTCCAGGACGCGGCCGCCACCGGCGGCACCGGCAGGGTGGCGGCGGCGATGGCGTCCGAGGTGAGCTTGCGGCCGGCCGCGGCCACGGCCCGGGCATCGTTGGCCCGCGCGTCGGCGGTCAGCGCCCCGGTGTCGGCGTACAAGGCCTTGACCGCGCTCTGGCCACGCTGGTTCCAGCTGGTCAGCTGGGTGCAGTCGGCCTTGCTGGGCGCGGCCGCCGCGGCCGGGCTGGACGCACGGCCCGCGCCGGCTGAGGTGGTGGCAGGCCCGGTCGTGCTGGCGCAGCCGGCCAGTGTGACCGCGAGCAGGGCACTGGCCGCGATGGCCGCGGGTGAACACTTTCTAGGCACAATTAGTAGCGTATCAATTACCCAAAGTAGTAGACGGCGCTGACCTAACGCTTGGCGGGCAGCGTGCTGGCGTAAGCGGTGCTGCGCTCGACCCAGGGCATCAGGCCCTCGTCGGCGTCCACATCGGCCGGGCCGACCCGCAGCCAGCCGGTCATCTCGCGGCCGCCCATCACCGCCACCGTGGCCCCGGTCGTCCGGATCAGCTCGCCGGCCTGGTCCGGGTCGACCCGGACCAGGATGCCGCCTTCCCGGCTGGCCGTGATGGTCATGTTGCCGCCGATGAAGAAGGCCAGGCCGCCGAACATCCTCTTCTCGCTCAGCACCGCCAGCAGCGCCGGGTCAGCGCCGATCACCAGCCGGATACGGTCCGCCAGCTCCTGGTCGTAAGCCATGCTCAGAAGCCTAGCCAGACCCTCCGACACTCCCGGCTCGGGCCGGTGCCCGGCGGCCGCCGGCCCGTCTGCGATATCTTGATGTCAAGGTACTTTCGCAGCGAAGGAGCGGCACTCCATGGCCGACGCGACGACCAGGTTCTCCAGCTACGCCGGCGCCTACGACCGGGTCCGGCCGCACCCGCCGGCCGTGCTGGCCGAGGTGATCAGCCAGTGGGCCGCCGTCACCCGGCCTGCCGTCGTCGACGTCGGCACCGGCAGCGGGCTGTCGCTGCCGCTGTGGTCGGGCCGGGCCCGGCAGGTCACCGGGGTCGAGCCGTCGGGCCCGATGCGGGCCATCGCCCAGCGACGGGCCGCGGACCTGCCCGACCGGGAGAACTTCTCGGTGGTCGACGGGCGGGCCGAGGACACCGGGCTGCCCGCGGAATCGGCCGACATCGTCACGGCCAGCCAGGCCATGCACTGGTTCGACCCGGACCAGGCCCTGCCCGAGTTCGCCCGGCTGCTGCGGCCGGGCGGGGTGCTGGCCGCCTACGACTGCGACTGGCCGCCCGGCGTGGACTGGGAGGTGGATGAGGCCTACCGGGCTTGCGAGCGGCAGCAACTGGCCCTGGAGACCGGCCACGACGTCCGGCCGCCGTACGCGGCCAAGGAGCAGCACGCCGACCGGATGCGAGCCAGCGGCCACTTCCGGTACGTGACCGAGATCGCGGTACACGGCCGGGAGGAGGGTGACGCCGAGCGCTTCGTGGCCCTGATGCTGAGCCAGGGCGGCACCGTGGCCCTGCTGGAGCAGGGCCTGACCGAGGACGAACTGGGCCTGACCCGGCTGCGCGAGGTCGCGCAGCGCCGGATCCGGGGTCCGGTCCCGTTCTGGTGGACCTATCGGATCCGGCTGGCCGTCCGCTGACCTGCCCGAAAGCGCCGCAGATCCGTTCGCAAGGCGAATAGTTGTGATCTAACAACCTTTTGCGGCTATGCTTGGGAGACGTGCGCAAATCGGGATCAGGACACACTGGGCAGGGGCAGATCACGGACGCGAATCACGTCAACGGCAACGGGTCAGCCGGCGGCGCCGCCGAGGGCACCCGGGAGCGGGACAGCGGCGGACGGCTGAAGAGCGGCAGCTACAAGTGGGTCGCCCTGTCGAACACCACGCTCAGCATGACCATGGCCACGATCGACGCCTCGATCGTGATCATCGCGATGCCGGCCATCTTCCGCGGCATCCACCTGAACCCCTTGTCCCCCGGCAACATCAGTTACCTGCTGTGGATGATCATCGGCTACCTGCTGGTCCAGTCGGTGCTGGTGGTGACCCTGGGCCGGCTGGGTGACATGTTCGGCCGGGTCAAGATCTACAACCTGGGCTTCGTGGTCTTCACCCTGGCCTCGATCGCGCTCTCGCTGGATCCCCTGGTGGGCGGGGGCGGCGCGCTCTGGCTGATCGGCTGGCGGGTGGTGCAGGCGTTCGGCGGCGCCATGCTGATGGCCAACTCGGCCGCCATCTTGACCGACGCCTTCCCGGCCAACCAGCGCGGCATGGCCCTCGGCATCAACCAGATCGCCGGCATCTCCGGCCAGTTCGTCGGGCTGCTGCTGGGCGGGGTCCTGGCCGCCGTGGACTGGCGCCTGGTGTTCTGGGTCAACGTCCCGATCGGGGTGTTCGGCACGATCTGGGCCTACCTGAGCCTGCATGAGATCGCCACCACCAAGAAGGCCAAGATCGACTGGCTGGGCAACGTCACCTTCGCGGTCGGCGCGGGCCTGCTGCTGGTGGCCATCACCTACGGCATCCAGCCCTACGGGAGCAGCGCCACCGGCTGGGGCAACCCCTGGGTGCTGAGCGGCCTGGCGGCCGGCGTGGTCCTGCTGGTGGCGTTCTGCTACATCGAGACCAAGATCCCCGATCCGATGTTCCAGATGCGGCTGTTCAAGATCCGGGCCTTCGCGTTCGGGAACCTGGCCTCGCTGCTGGGCGCGATCGCCCGCGGCGGCCTGCAGTTCATGCTGGTCATCTGGCTGGCCGGGATCTGGCTGCCCTTGCACGGCTACAACTACGTGGACACCCCGCTCTGGGCCGGCATCTATATGCTGCCGCTGACCGCGGGCTTCCTGATCGCCGGGCCGATCTCGGGCTGGCTGTCCGACCGGTACGGGCAGCGGCTGTTC
>DASXJM010000396.1:0-7502 GCA_036497405.1 Streptosporangiaceae bacterium
TCAGCGCGGATGAGGCGGCTGGGTTGGTGGAACGGTTTCGGCAGCGGTGGGCTGAGTAGGGATGGCGACGGCCTGGCGGCGGCTGTGCGGGCTGCAGGCCTACGAGATCGCTGAAATTCCGCGGCGGGACGAGGACGAAGCGGGGGGTGGGGTCAGGCGCGAGCGGGATCCGGGGCGGGCGCAGCGGATGGCGGCTCTGGTGGCGGCCTACCACGCCGGCGGCGCCGTGGCCTGGGGGTGGCTGCGGGAGCAGGCGGGCGGGCCGGTGCGGGTGCTGGCGGCGGGATCGGCGCTGGCGGGTAGCGTGACCGCCGGCGAAGTGGTGCTGGCCCTGCCGGGCGGGGCCCGGGGGCGGGTGCTGCCGCCGGGGGCCCTGGCCGGGGCGATGGCCGGGCTGTCCTGCTGGCGGGCGATCGGCGGGATCAGCGACGGGCTGCTGGTGGCCGGCGCGGAGCCGGGCGCGGACAACGCCTGGTGGGCGCCGTCGCTGGAGGAGTGCCTGCTGCCCGCGTGGGGCGGGCCGTTCGGCTGGATCGTGGTGGCCGAGCCGGTGCGGCCAGCCGACCTGCGCGGACTGGCCGACGACGAAGCGCGGCGAGAACGGCTGGCCACCACGATGGCCGATCGCTTCCCTGAGCAGGACGTGCAGACCCGGCGGCACCGGTACCGGCACACCGAGCTGCGGCAGGGGCTGTCCACCGGCCTGTGGCGGGTCCACCTGCTGGCCGGAAGCACCGACCCGGCCGCGGCGGCCCGGCTGGCCGGGCTGGTGTGCGCCTCGGCCGACCTGCACGGGCTGCCGTACTCGCTGACCCCGGTCCAGACCGAGGTCCCGGCGGCCGGGCTGCGGGGACTCCTGGACACCGCACCGGTCAGTTCGGCCGGGGCGGAAGCCCCCGATGATCTGTCGGACCTGGACGGGGACGTCGGGCCCGAGGTTCCGTTCCACGCCAGCACCGCCTTGCTGACCGCGCTGGCCCGGCCGCCGGAGCGGGAGATCCCCGGGGTGCGGCTGACGCTGCGACCAGGGTTCGACGTCACCCAGGAAGGCGCGGCCGATGAGTCCGCCAGCATTGCCCTGGGCCAGGTGCTGGACCGGCAGCGGATGCCGGCCGGGCCGTTCCGGGTGCCGCTGGACTCGCTGAACCGGCACGTGTTCGTGTGCGGGGCGACCGGAGGCGGGAAGTCCCAGACCGTGCGCGCCCTGCTGGAGGCGGCCAGCCGGGCGGGGGTGCCCTGGCTGGTGGTCGAGCCGGCCAAGGCCGAGTACCGGCTCATGGCGGCGCGGCTGGCGGCATCGGGCTCGGAGGTGGTGCGGATCCGGCCCGGCCAGGCCGACGCGGTGGCGGCCGGCCTCAACCCGCTGGAACCGGCCGGGGACGGGCACGGCCGGCGGTTCCCGCTGCAGACTCACGCCGATCTGGTGCGGACCCTGTTCCTGGCCGCGTTCCAGTCCGAGGAGCCGTTCCCGCAGGTCCTCAGCGCCGCCCTGACCCGGGTGTACGAGGAGGCCGGCTGGGACCTGGCCCTGGGTGAGCCGCTCACCCCGGGCGCCGCCCCCGGGTATCCGGGCCTGGCCGACCTGCAACGAGCCGCCGAGCAGGTCGTGCGGGGCATCGGCTACGGACCCGAGACCAGCGCCGACGTGCTCGGCTTCATCCGGGTCCGGCTGTCCAGCCTGCGCCACGGCACCACCGGCCGGTTCCTGGACGGTGGCCACCCCATCGACTTCACCAAGTTGCTGCGCCGGAACGTGGTCCTGGAGATCGAGGACGTCGGCGACGACCGCGACAAGGCCTTCCTGATGGGCACGGTGCTCCTGCGGCTGGTGGAGCATTTGCGACTGGAGGGGCGCGAGGGTTTTGGGAGCGGCGGGTCTGAGCGGCCCGGCGGGCCTGGGCACCTCGGTGGGCCTGGGCAGCCCGAGGGCTCTGGGCAGCCTGGGCGCTCGGGGCGGACCGGCGACTCCGAGCGGCCGGGCGACTCCGGAAACCCCCACGACTCTGAACACCCTGATGGCTCCGGGCGGCCCAGGGGCCTGCGCCACCTGACGGTCTTCGAGGAGGCGCACCGGCTGCTGCGGCGATCTGAGGGCCGGGACGGGGTGGCAGCTCACGCGGTCGAGCTCTTCGCCGGGTTGCTGGCTGAGATTCGCGCCTATGGGGAGGGGATCGTCATTGCCGAGCAGATCCCGGCTCGGCTGATACCCGACGTCATCAAGAACACCGCGGTGAAGATCGTGCACCGGCTGCCTGCCGCCGATGATCGGGACGCGGTCGGGGCGACCATGAACCTGAGCCCCGCCCAGTCGAAATACCTGGTCACCCTGGTGCCGGGTGAGGCGGCGGTGGCCACCGACGGGATGGATCAGCCGCTGCTGGCGCGGATGCCGGACGGCACGGCCCGGGAGAAGGGGGTTCTCCCGTCCTCGGCCAGCCCGGCCGCGGTCGCTTCCGTGCGCAGCGGGACCTGCGGGGCCGAGTGTGTGGCCCGGCCGTGCACGCTGCGGGACATGCGCGCGGGCCAGCGGACTGCCGACGATGTTCCGGGGCTGGCCCTGTGGGCCGAACTGGCCGTGCTCGCGCACCTGACCGGGTGGCCGATGCCGATCCCGGCCGGTCCCCTGCTCGCCCTGGTCCGGGACCTGCCGGTCCGGCGGCGGGACTGTGCGCTGTCGCACGGGGTGGACGCGGCGGTGGCGGTCCGGGTCCCGCTGATCAGTGCCCGGGTGGCCGGGCCGGCCCTGGCCGCCCACGTCGGCACGGCGATGCGGGCCCGGGTGACGCAGGGGATGTGGCTGTGCCCGGAGCAGGAGCCGACGTGGCGGGTGCCGGACGATGACCCGGATAATGTGCGCGCGCTGGCGTTCGGGCTGAGTGAGCCGTCGGCGATCGAGCGGGCCGTCGGGACCGGGGCCGGGGCGGCCGACTTCGAACCGCGGCTGGCCGATCGGCTCGACCGGGAGTTCATCGACTGCCGGTGGCCGCTCCGCTATCTGAAACACAAACCCGGGCCGGAGCCGAAGCTCCAGCCCGGGTAGGCGTCCTGGGATCCGGCGAGGACCAGGACGATCGGGAAAATCAGGCGGCGTTGGCCCGGCGCATGCGGCGACGGCGCTCGGCCGAGCGCTCCTCTTCGTTCAGGCCACCCCAGGTGCCGTACTTCTCCGGCCGGGACAACGCGTAGTTCAGGCACTCGGCCCGGACCGGGCAATCGGCGCAGACGGCCTTGGCCTTTCGTTCGCGGATGTCGCGCTCGGGCTGACGCTCGCCGTCCGGCCCGAAGAAGAGGCCCAGGTCTTCGCCGCGGCATGCTCCGCGATCCTG
Source organism: Streptosporangiaceae bacterium (assembly GCA_036497405.1). Lineage (GTDB taxonomy): Bacteria > Actinomycetota > Actinomycetes > Streptosporangiales > Streptosporangiaceae > Bog-532. Next base: position 3,327 of record DASXJM010000396.1, read on the forward strand.
CCAGCCCCAGTTGGGCCGGGGAAGCGCGACCGAAGGCCGGCGTGCAGTAGACATGGTCAGTTCACCTCAACCAGCAGAGTAAATTACGTATGTATCGAGGACCCCGTGGCGGGCGGAGGTCCGTTCTGGTGCGGTGCCCGCCGTCTGCAATTGCAACGCCTAGCTTGCCCGGGACGTTCCCGCCTGCGGGCGGGAATTTGCTTCTAAGCAAGTAACAATGCCGTCACCGCGGTAACGAGATGGCCCAGCGCGACCAGGTCATCAGCCCGTGTCGGAACGCCACCAACCGCCTGGCCAGCCGCTACGCTCTCGCCATGGTGGTCCGGCCGGTGAATACCCGCAAGCGGGCGGCCACGCGGCAGAACTCGCATCTTACGCACAGGGCGAACACCGGCAGCGGGCGGCACGGCTGGCTCCGGCTGACCCCGGCGTACTCGGTGCGGCTGGTCCGGGACCGGACCGCGCACCTGCCGCCGGGGGCGGTGGTCACCGACCCGTTCTCCGGCAGCGGCACCACCGTGCTGGCCGCGGCCGAACACGGCTGCGTGGGGCAGGCCGTGGACGTCAACCCGTTCCTGGTCTGGCTGGGGAACGCCAAGGCGGCCAGCTACCCGGCACCGATGCTGGCCGCCGCGGAGGCCGCCGTCCCGCACCTGACCGAGTCGGCCACCCGGTGCGCGGGCGACCCCGCTGACCTGTGGGTCCCGAACCTGTACAACATCAGCCGCTGGTGGTCACCGGGCACGCTGGCCGCCCTCCAGGGACTGCGGCACGCGCTCGACCGGGCCCAGCTGTCCAGCGCCGCGTTCGACCTGCTCAGCATCGCGTTCTGCCGAACCGCGATCGGAGTCAGTCACGCAACCTTCAATCATCAAAGTATGTCGTTCGGGACCGGAGCCAGCCCGGGACCGGACGGCGAACACGTGACTCGCCGGTTCAGCGCCGAAGCGGCCGAGATCCTGGCCGGCGCCCGGACCGAGCTGCCGGGGACGGGCCGGGTGGTGGCGGGGGACGCCCGCGACCTGGCCGCGGCCGGGCTGCCCCCGTGTGACCTGCTGCTGACCTCGCCGCCGTACGTGAACCGGATGTCCTACATTCGCGAGCTGCGGCCGTACATGTACTGGCTGCGGTTCCTGGACCAGGCCAGTGACGCCGGTGAGCTGGACTGGACCGCGATCGGCGGCACCTGGGGCATCGCCACGTCCCGGCTGCACGACTGGGTGCCGGAGCGGCTGCCGGCCGCCCTGGCCGTCATCGCCGACGAACTGCAGGCCGTGACCGCGCTGATCGCCCGTGACGGGGGCAAGCACGGGCCGCTGCTGGCCACCTACGTGACCAAGTACTTCCACGACATGGCCGGTCACTTCACGGCCGCGTTCCAGCATGTCCGCAGCTCGGGGACGGCCAGCTACATCATCGGCAATTCCACGTTCTACGGCCATGTCGTGCCGGCCGAACGCTGGTACGCGGCCCTGCTGGGCGCGGCCGGCTTCACCGACCTGCGCACCACCGTCATCCGTAAGCGCAACAGCAACCTGGCCCTCTACGAGTACGAGGTCACCGCGCGCCGGCCTTAAGGCGGCCCTGGAGCCGGGCTATCCCTCGCGGGCGATCGGCAGCGGGCCGAAGCTCTGGGCCACCGGCATCATCTCGACCACGTTGATGTTGACGTGGGCCGGGAGCGAGGCGGTCCAGTGCACGGCCTCGGCCACGTCGTCGGGACCGAGCGGCTGCACGCCCTGGTAGACCTGGTCCGCCTTGGCCTGGTCGCCGTCGAACCGCACCACCGAGAACTCGGTGCCGCCGGACAGGCCGGGCTCCACGCTGGTCACCCGGACCCCGGTGCCCTGCAGGTCGGCCCGCAGGTTGAGGCTGAACTGGTGGACGAAGGCCTTGGTCGCGCCGTAGACGTTGCCCCCGGGGTACGGGTAGGTGCCGGCGATCGAGCCGAGGTTGATCACGTGGCCGCGCCGGCGGGCCACCATGCCGGGCAGGATGGCCCGGGTGCAGTAGGTCAGGCCCTTGCAGTTGGTGTCGACCATCTGGTCCCACTGGTCCAGGTCGGCGCGGGCGGCCGGCTCCAGTCCCAGGGCCAGGCCGGCGTTGTTGACCAGCACGTCGATCTCGGCGAACTCGGCGGGCAGCCCGGCCACGGCCGCGGCTACGGCGGCCCGGTCCCGGACGTCGAACGTCACCGGCAGCACACTGTCGCCCAGCTCCTTGGCCAGGTCGGTGATCCGGTCGGCCCGGCGGGCGGTCACCACGACCCGGTCCCCGTCGGCGGCGAAACGGCGGGCGATGGACGCGCCGAACCCGGCGCTGGCCCCGGTCACGAAGACAGTTTTGGTCACCCCGTGATGCTACGGGGTGCCCGCGCGGCCCCGCGGGCGGCGGCCTTACTTCAGCAGCCGGGACAGACGGCGGTCGGCCAGCGGCTTGCCGCCGGTCTGGCAGGTCGGGCAGTACTGCAGGGAGGAATCCGCGAACGAGACCTCGCGGATGGTGTCGCCGCACACCGGGCACTCCTGGCCGGTCTTGCCGTGCACCTTCAGGCCGGTCTTCTTCTCGGCCTTGAGGTCGCCCGCGGCTAGCCCCGAGGCCCGTTTGGACGCGTCCCGCAAGGTGGTCTGGATCGCCTCGTACAGCTCCGTGACCTGCTCCGGGGTCAGCGAGGCAGCCATCTTGTACGGGGACATCCTGGCCGTGTGCAGCACCTCGTCGGAGTAGGCGTTGCCGATCCCGGCGATGATGTGCTGGTCGCGGAGCACGCCCTTGATCTGCGTCCGGCGGCCGGCCAGCAGCTCGCCCAGGCTGTCGGCGGTGAACCCGGCGTCCAGCGGGTCCGGGCCGAGCGAGGCCACCCCGGGCACGTCCAGGGGGTCGCGGACCAGGTAGACGGCCAGGCGCTTCTGGGTCCCGGCCTCGGTCAGGTCGAAGCCGGACTCATCGTCCAGGATCACGCGGAACGCCAGCGGCCCCTTGCCGGGCTTGGGTGGGGCGGCCGGGATCTCCTCCCGCCAGCGCAGCCAGCCGGCCCGGGCCAGGTGCACGATCAGGTGCACCGGGTCGCCCCCGGTGGCCGGGGCCAGCGCGAGGTCGAGGAACTTGCCGTGCCGGGTCACCTCGCCCACGACCAGGCCGGTCAGGCTGGCGGGGGACGGATCGTAGGTCTTCAGCACGGAGATCGCCGCCACGTAGGCGTGGGCCACGGCGTGACCGCTGGCCCGCTCGCGCAGGAATGCGGCCAGTGCCTCGACTTCGGGCAGCTCAGGCATACTCTGAGTGTAAGCACACGGGAGCTCGGGCCAACCGGGCTGAGAGGGTGGCTGGTCCACGGCGCCACCGACCGTCCGAACCTGACCGGGTAATGCCGGCGTAGGGAGACGAGATTCGGTGTTCACGACCGTCCCGGGCGACCACCGTTCGGAAGCGCCCCGCACCCTGGCCGAGCCGGTGCCGCAGGCGCTCAGCTTCGCCGACCAGCTGGGGCTGTGGGGCAACCTGGGCGTGAGCCTGCTCGGCTTCACCGGCGCCCTGTTCGTGCTTCAGCCCGGCGGCACCGGCACCCCCCGGCTGTCGCTGCTGGCCGCCACCATCGCGCTGGTCCTGGGCACGATCCTGGGCACGCTGGGGGTGGCCGTGTCCGGGCTGCCCGGGGTGCGGACCGGCGCTCCGGCCATGGTGCTGCTGCGCGGCCTGTTCGGGGCCCGGCTGTCCTACCTGCCGACCGCCATCAACATGTTCCAGCTGCTCGGCTGGGGGGTGTTCGAGCTGGTCACGATCGCGACCGCCGCGCACACCATCGCCCCGGCCCTGCCCCAGTGGGCCTTCGTGCTGATCGCGGGGGTGATCACCGGGCTGCTGACCCTGTACCCGCTGGGCTCGATCCGGGTGCTGCGCCGCTACGCGGCGGTGGTGGTGGCCGCGGTGCTGGTATACCTGCTGGTCCAGCTGGCCCGGCATCCGCTGCCGCCGCTGACCCACGGTTCCTGGTCGGGCTTCTGGCCCGCCACCGACACCGTGGTCGCGGTGGCCATCTCGTTCGCGCCGATGGCCGCCGACTACATGCGGCACTCACGGTCGGCCCGGTCCGCCTTCGCCGGCGCGATGATCGGCTACAGCGTGACCCAGGTGCTGTGCTACGTGATCGGGCTGCTGGCCCTGGTCACGGTGGCT
>DASXJM010000397.1:0-13889 GCA_036497405.1 Streptosporangiaceae bacterium
GGCCGCATGCTGACCCTGGAGGTCAGCGAGCAGACCCGCACGGTCGCGGTCAGCTCGAGCTTCTTCGCCCAGCTGGCCGAGTTCGGCGTGCGGGTCGCGCTGGACGACTTCGGCACCGGCTTCGCCTCGCTGGAGAGCCTGGGCGACTGGCCGGTGGACGAGCTCAAGCTCGACATGTCGCTGGTCCGGCCGATGACCAGCAACACCAGCTTCCGCACGATCGTGCGGACCAGCATCGACCTGGCCCACCAGCTCGGGGTCAAGGTGGTGGCCGAAGGAGTCGAGTCGGAGGCGGTCCGGTCCGAGCTCAAGGCCCTCGGCTGCGACATCGGTCAGGGTTTCCTGCTCGGCAAGCCGATGGCGGCCACCGTGCTCACCGACTGGCTGCGCGAGCGCGACGGACTGGCGCTGCGCCGGAGCCCGGTCCCGTACCCGGCGGCCGGGCCGCCCGCCAAGGCCCACACCGCCGCCGATCACGGACGGGTCTGGCTGCGGGCCGAGTACCACCGGGTGGATTGGCTGGCCCGGCGGGTCGTGGACCTGACCGGGGCGGCCACCCTGACCGCCGCGGTCCTGATGCTGATCGCCTACGGCCTGTGGCAGATCTTCCGCTGGGGCGGCCACGCCCACCAGGCCCTGATCGGGGATCTGGCCTACGTCCCGGTGAACGGGGCCGGGGTGTTCTGCGCCTGGCGGGTCTCCCAGCGCAAGGACCTGGGCCGCCGGGTCTGCCGGACCTGGCGGCTGCTGGCGGTGGCGCTGGCCCTCTACCTGCTGGGTGACCTGCTGCAGCTGTTCTACGAGGTCGTGCTGCACAAGAAGCCGTACCCGACCTGGGCCGACGCCGCCTACCTGGCCTTCTACGTGGTCGCCGTCATCGGCCTGATGACGTTTCCGTCCCGGCGCCGGACCCGGTCCGAGCGGCTGCGGCTGCTGCTGGACACCGGCACCGTGTTCATCGGCGGCGTCACCCTCATCTGGTATCTGATCCTCGGCCCGGCCGTGCGCGGCGCCGACTTCGACCTGCAGGACCTGGTTACGTTCGCCTACCCGGTGGGCGACCTGCTGCTGCTGTTCGGAGTGCTGTCGCTGCTGTGGCGGGGCGCGCCCCGGCGCTCGGTGGTGCCGTTGCGGCTCTTCGCCGGCGGCCTGCTGGTCTTCATCGCGGCCGACGTCACCTACAACTACATCATCGTGCACTCCAGCTACATCGGCGGCGACCCGGTCGACACCCTCTGGTATCTGGCCCTGACCATCTTGTTCGTGGCGGCCGGCAGCCAGCTGCGGGCCGGCCCGGGCGGCGACTCCACCCCGCTGCCGTCGGTGCCGGCCGCCCGGCCCAGCGCCCTGCCCTATCTGGCCGTGGCCGGCAGCTACCTGCTGCTGATCCTGATCGGCCTGCAGGACGTGGCGTTCAACCCGCTGGGGGGCGTGCTGGTCGGCGCGGTCGCGCTGACCGTCCTGGTCAGCGCGCGCCAGTTCGCCGCCCTGCGCGACAACGGCCGGCTGGCCACCCGGTACGCCGAGCTGGCCTCCATCGACGGGATGACCGGCCTGTACAACCGGCGTCACTTCATGGAGCTGGCCGAGGGTGCGTTCGCGCACGCCCAGCGGGTCAGCCAGCCCCTGGTCGCGCTGATGATCGACGTCGACCACTTCAAGGAGATCAACGACGTCCACGGGCACGCCGTCGGCGACCGGGTCCTGACCGACCTGGCCCGGTCCTGCCGGGAACACGTCCGGGCCAACGACATCGCGGGCCGGTACGGCGGCGACGAGTTCATCATCATCATTCCCGGCACCACCAGCACCCGGGCCGCCCAGCTGGCCGCGAGCCTGACCGGCCCGCCCGCCCGGGTGGCCGGGGCCGACGGGTCGCCGGTGGTGTTCACGCTCAGCGTCGGCATCGCCGAATCCGTCGAATGCCGGGACCTGCCCAGCCTGCTGGCCCGGGCCGACCTGGCCATGTACGAGGCCAAGCGGGCCGGCGGCGGGTGTTACCGGATCTTCGAGAGCACCGGCATGGCCCCGGATGCGGCCGTCCCGGCCGGCTGAACCCGGAGTGCTCTCCCGGGCGTACCGGCCGGCCCGGGGCTACCCCCGATGACGTAGCACCGGAGCCGTAGCTGGCCCGACGACAGTCGCGCCGCGGCCGGGCAGCATCGAACCCATGGAAACCAGTACCAGCAGTACCAACGGCCCCGGCCCCGGCCCGCGGCGGGGAGCCGTCCGGCTGATCGGCACCGAACTGCTCAAGCTCCGCACCATGCGGGTCAGCTACGGGCTGGCCCTGGCCGCGCTCGCGGTGACCGCCCTGTTCGCCGCGCTCCAGGCGGCCCGGGCCGGCGACCGGGTGGGGCCGGTCTCGACCGCGGCCGGGCTCGGCTCGGTCACCACCGCGACCGGGATCGCCCTGGTCTTCGCGGCCATCCTCGGGGTCCTGGCCAGCACCGGCGAGTTCCGGCACGGCAGCGCCACCCTGACCTACCTGGCCACCCCCGCCCGGGGCCGGGTGCTAGCGGCCAAGGCCTTCGCGGCCGCGGTGGCCGGTGCCCTGTACGGCCTGGCCGCCGGGGTCGTGGCCACCGGCGTCGGCTTGATCTTCGTGGCGGTCAAGGGCGACCACGTCACCCTGGGCGCGGGCACGCTGACCGGCCACATCCTGGGTGCGGGCCTGGCCGCCGCCCTGTTCGCCGCGGCCGGGGCCGGGGCCGGGGCCCTGATCCGCTCCCAGCTGGCCGGGGTCATCGTGGTGTTCGCCTGGTGCCTGGTGGTCGAGACCATCCTGGGCGGCACGGTCCAGGCGGTCCGCCCCTACCTGCCCTACACCGCCGCGGCCACCCTGGGCGGCACCAGGCTGGGTTCGGCCGCGTTCGGCCCGGGGTTCTCGGTCTCCGGCCAGTCACCCCTGCCCTTCATCGCGGCCGCGGCCCTGGTCGCCGGGCTGGGGGTGCTGCTGGCCCTGGTGGCCGGCCGGACCACCCTCCAGCGCGACATCAGCTGAGGTCTGAACCCCAGCCACGCGGCTCGTAGAGGTGGAGCATGGTCCCCGGCGAGTACGTGGTCGCGCCCACCAGCCGCAGGTGCAGCGCATCCCTCAGATCGCCGAACATCGGTTTGCCGCCCCCGTACACCACCGGCTGGACCACGATCGCGTACTGGTCGATGAGACCGGCCCGGGACAGCGCCTGCACGAACCCGGCCCCGCCCCAGGCGATGATCTCGCCCCCCGGCTGGGCCTTCAGGGCCGCGATCTCCTCGGCCAGGTCGCCCCGGGCGATGCTGGACTCGGGCCAGTCCGCCTCGGTGAGGGTCCGGGAGAACACGACCTTGGGGATGTCGTTCATGGGGGCGGCGTACTCGCCGGTGGCCGTGGGCCAGACCGAAGCCATTTCCTCATAGGTGACCCGCCCCATGATGTGGGTCCCGGCCCGGCGGATGCGGTCCAGCTTCCACCGCTGGAGCTCGTCCGGCTCGGGCAGGCCACCGGCGTGCCCGTGCGGCGCCTGGACGAACCCGTCGATCGACGCGGTCATGATCAGCACTACGTTTCGCATACCCCTGAGACGCCCCGCCCGACCGAAAATCACCGCCCGGGGCGACCTGGGTGATCGCGGCGGCGGTCCGCGCCTGGCGACGCCGCAGCGATGGCTGGACCGTCGCGGTCCGGACCGGCGTGCACCGGCCCACGCTGGCCGCCATCCTGACCGCCCGGCTCGGCTACGTGGTGTTCCGCCGGGTCGGGCTCACCCGGTGGGACCGGCGCGCCGAGGAGTACGCCGGCCGGGGCCCCGGTTGGGCGGATCGGTAGCGGCGCCCCGAGGCTCTCCCAGGTATCGCCGCTTCCGCGATGGCGGCCGTCGCGCTGAGGGTTATTAATTTTATCGAAGGTCGGGGCCGCGAGCCCAGGTTCAGCTTCGGGCCGCGGCCCAGGGCCGGCCTGCGAGGAGGTCCGGCCAACCGGGCCTGCCGGGCCGGGCCCGAGGCGAAAAGTGGTCATCTCATGTCGTGACAACGACAGGTTCCACAGACCCAGGCGAGGGCCAGTCGCTATTCGGGCAGGTCGAAGAGGATGCCTTCGCAGCTGCGGACCACGGTGCGGGCGGCGTCCTTGAAGGCACGGGCGTAGACCGGGTGCTCGCTGATGCGGCGCCACCGCTCGAGGGTCTCGACGGTGACCGCGCGCAGCATCTGGGCGTCGGTGTCGTCGACCAGGCCCAGGCGCTGGGCCGGGCTGGCCCCGTTCGCGCCCAGCAGGCGCTCGGCTTCGCCCCGGTAGGCGTCGGGGATCGCCACCGACGAGGAGCGGATGGCGGTCAGCAGCCGCATCTCGACGAACTCGTGGCTGCCGGCCAGGATCCGTTCGACCTCGGCCAGCAGCGCGCGGCTCTGCGGCAATGGCTCGCGGCGGAGCACGTGGTCGACGGCCATCAGGGCCGAGCGGGCCTTCAGCAGGTCCCGGCGCTCGGTGAACCGGCTGGTCAGCGAGGTACGCAGGTCGTCCAGCCCGCTACGCCGGACCATCTCGGCGGCCAGCAGGTCCGGGCTGTCACTGCCCTGCCGGACCAGGGTGGTGGCCAGCCGCACGCCGAACAGGCCGAACCGTTCCAGCAGGTCCCGCCGGGTGTCGATGGAGAGCAGGGCGTCCTCCCGCGGCCCGGACACCAGGAAGCGGTCGACCGAGATCAGCAGTGCGTCGGCGTCGTCGCGGGGGGTGCCGGCCAGCGCCACGAAGGCCTGGAATTCGTCCTGCCGAAGCGTCCGGCCGGCCTGGGCCAGCAGCCCGGCCACGGACACCACGTCCTGGCAGAGGCCGAGCATCCGCGGATCGGACCGGTAGCGGGTGGCCACCCGGCGGGCCGACTGCAGGGCGTCCAGGCGGCCGCCGCCGATCTCGTCGGCCCGGGACAGCACCGCGATCGCGTTCAGCCCGCTGGCCCGGGCCGTGCCGTACTCGCTGAACGCCTCCAGGAACTCGTAGTCGGTGGCGTGCAGGTGCCGCATCAGGTAGACCACCGCGTCGGCGGCGGCGGGCTCGTCCTCGGGCAGCAGGAAGGCCGCCGACCGCTCGGAGTTCTCGGTCGTCATCGACCCGATGCCAGGGGTGTCGATCAGCGTGGTGGCCTGGAGCCGCCGGGACGGCCAGTCCACCACCAGCCGATCGACCTCCTCGACCGGAGTGCCGTTCAGGTCGATGATCAGCCGGCCGTCGCGGCGGCTGGCGGGCAGCGGATGCGGGGTGCCCTTCTTGGGGAACATGGTCAGCCGGGGCGAACTGGCGTACTGGTACCAGGTCACCAGCTTGGTGCACTCGGCCGCGTCGGTGGCGGCCACCATCTCGCCGACCATCGCGTTGAGCAGCGTCGACTTACCGGCCTTGACCTTGCCGGCGATGGCCACCTGCAGCGGGGCGTCGATCCGCTCCAGTTCCCCGCGCAGCCAGCGCTGGGTCGGAGGCGCGTCCCGGTAGGCCTCGATAGCCCGCTGGAGCAGCTGACGAGCCGTCCCGGACAGGTTCGACGTACTGGTTACCGCAGCCAGGATCCCAACCTAGTGCCCGGCAGGCACCAGTGCCTGCCCCTGTTTTTCCAGGGCCCCGATCCGCTGTAGCTCGGCCCGAAGGTCGGCGATGCGTTGCTGGCGCCCTGCTTCCCCGGTCTGAGAGGCACGTTCCGCCGCGATCAGTGACTCCTGCGCCGACCGCACCAGCTCGTCACTGCGGGCCATGAAGTGGTCACGGAGCTCCCGCTGCACATGCCGGAGCATGTCCCGCGATTGCTTGCCCACCTGAAACGAAACGTCGTCCACGTAGCGGCGCACCGTGTTCTTGGCTTCCATCCGGCGCCGCTCCAGGAGACGCTTACTCTCATCCCGCATCATCTTACCGCCCATGAGCAGACCGGCCGCGGCCGAGAACGGGTTCAGCAAGGTCAGGCCCATGAAGGTGGAGTACATTCCGGCCATCAGGGTGCCCATGTACCCACCACGCAGGCCAACGAACGCCCGCTGGCCAGCGCCGAATTTCTCCCCGGCCGGATCCTCCATCTCCCCGATCAGGTCGGGCAGGTCGGGACCGGTGCTGTCGGGCAGATCCGGCAGCGACCGCGCCCCGTCCTCGGCGAACAGCTCGGCCACCTGGCCGGCCAGCCAACGGGCCCGCTCGCTGGCCCACAGGAAGTTCGCGGCCGCGGCCGCGGCGGCCTGGTCTTCGACCTGCAGGGCGAACTGGTCCCAGACCTTACCGGGGTCAACGCCGTCCACGATCTTCTCGCCCTCGCGGACGATGCTCCGCATCCGGTCCCGGAGGTCGTAGTCGACGTCGGCGTTGAGGTCGGCGATGCCGTCGTTCAGCACCTGATGCCAGCGGGAACTGGTGTTGCGCAGGTCGGCGGCCCGCGTCTTGGCCCGCTCCAGCTCGGCCATGAGCCGGCTGGCCTCGCCCGGGTCCTCGGTGGCGGCCAGCTCCGCGCGCATGCCCGCGGCCAGCTGGCCCGCGATGGTGACCACGTCGTTGGCCGCGGACCGGTTGGCCAGCCGCCCGGACTGCCCGACCACGCGGTCGCGCAGGAACGAGACCAGGGCCGGGAACCCGGACTCCAGGTTGAGCTGCCGGTCCTCGGCCTGGACCGCGTGCAGCCGCAGCACCGAGGAGGTGGGCAGCAGCTCGGCGTCGATCTCGACCGAGGCCAGGTGGCCTTGGTCCAGCTCGGTGATCCGCTGCCACTGCGGGTAGAGGTCGATCTTGGTCACCACGCAGGCCACGTTGGGGCAGATCCGCCCGGCCTGGCGCAGGAACTCGAGTTCGGGGCGGCTGTACTCGGCGGCGGCGTCGGAGACCAGCAGGATCGCGTCCGCGCTGGGCAGCATGGCCATGGTGGCTGAGCCGTGCACCGAGCCGAGCCCGCCCACTCCGGGGGTGTCCACCAGTTCCAGGCCGTCGGCCAGGATGTTCCGCGGCACCCCGACCTCGGCGTACTTCAGGCCCGCGTGGTTGCCGGGGTTGCCCGCCTCCGACACGTAGTCGGCCAGCTTCTCCACCGGTACCTGGGTGCGTTCTTCCCGCTCGTCGTCCTCGCCGCTGATCCGGGCCGCGCGGACCAGGGTCACCGAAGGGTTGTCGCCGAACCGCACCACGGTCGGCACCGACGTCGAGATGTCGTCATCGATCGGGCAGATCGGGGCGTTCAGCAACGCGTTGACCAGCATGCTCTTGCCCTGCTTGAACTCGCCCACGACCAGCACCCGCACCCGCGGGTTGTGCAGCCGTTGCAGGGCCTGCCGGGCCCGGGCCGCGAGATCCGGCCGCTGGTAGGCGGTCGCGGCCTTCACCGCCAGCTCCACGGCCTGTATGGCCGGAGCCACGGTGCCGGTCGTGGCCTGGTTGGCGGTGTTCCCCGTGGCGGTGCCCCCCGCCGAGTCGCTCGGCATCACTGCCTCCTCATGCCTTTGGCCCACCCGGGAAACCCGGGTGGGCCAAAGAAGGGTAACTCGATTGAGTCAGTTGCTCAGCAGATGCTCAGCAGTTGCTCAGTGCGCGAAACCGTGGAACACGTCGTGAACTTCCACGTGCACGTGCTCGTGGACGGTGCTGTAGCTGTTGCCCACGGAGCTGTGGTCGATGTGGGTGCTGCCGTTGTCGTCGTTCGAGTCGGTCGTGGTGGTGCTCGTGCTGGTGTTGCCGGAGTCCAGGGTGTTGCCAGAGTCCGAGATGTTGTGCGAGTCGTGCGTGTTGCCGGAGTTGTTGGCGGTGGCGCTGACGTTGCCGTTCCCAATGGTGTTGGTGGCGCCGGCACCGTAGCTGTGCAGCGAGGTGTTGCCACTGTCGTGCACGGAGTTGTCCGAGGAGTCGCTGGAGGCGGAGCCGCCGGTGGTGGCCACCTGCGAGTTGCCGCTGACGGTGCCCTGGAAGTTGCCGTTGCCCTGGACCGCGTGGGCGCCGTTGGCGACCTCGTTGCCGTTGCCGATGGTGCTGCCGGCGCCGTTGGCCACCGCGTTGCCGGTACCGGCCGCGCTGCCGTCGCCGAGGGCGTTGCCGCTGCCGGTCACGTTGTACTCGCCCGCCGCCGCGCCGGTGCCCACCGCGTCGCCGGTGCCGGTGGTGACGGTGCTGCCGGAGATGTCGCCACCCGCCGCCACCGAGCCGGCGCCGTTGGCGGCGGTGTTCTCCTGGTCGAACGTGTTGCTGATGTCCGTCCAGCTGAAGTGGTTGTTCGACGCGAACTCGAAGCCGTGCTGCGACATGTCTTTTTTGTCCTTCGGTTGTGGTGATACCCGGCCGGTTCAGGGCTCCGGCCGAGCCGATCAAGGAATGGAGCGGTCAACCGCCCCGTCGTGCCAGCGGGAGGGCACCTGGCGATGCCCGGGACGTTGCGGCCCGGGCCTGCCGGGCCGCCGCGTCCGTGAGATCAGTGCAGGTGCAGTTCGAGACCGGCGTCGTGGCTGTCGTGAACGTCGGTGGTGGACTCGTGGTAGCTGTTGCCCACGCCACTGCTGTCGACGTGCGTGCTGCCGTTGTCGTCGCCCGAGCCGGTGGTGCTGGTGGTGGTGGTCGCGTTCCCAGAGTCCGCGGTGTTGCCGGAAGCGGTCGTGTCGTGGGAGTCGCTGCTGTTGCCCGAGCCGTTGGCGGTGCCACTGGTGTTGCTGTCGCCCAGGGTGTTGGTCGCCCCGGAGCCGTAGCTGTGCAGGTCGCTGTTGTCGCTGTCGCTGACCGAGTGGTCGGACGAGTCGCTGCCCGCCTCGCCGCCGGTGGTGCCGACCTGCGAGTTACCGCTGACCGAGCCCTGGACGTTGCCGTCACCCTGCACGGAGTGGTCCCCGTTGGCCACGGCGTTGCCGTTGCCGATGGTACTGCCGTCGCCGTTGGCCACCGCGTTGCCGGTGCCCGCGGCGCTGCCGTCGCCGAGCGCGTTGCCGCTGCCGGTGACGTTGCCGGTGCCGGCCGCCGCGCCGGAGCCGACCGCGTCGCCGTTGCCGGTGGTGACGGTGCTGCCGGAGATGTCGCCGCCCGCGGCCACCGAGCCGTGGCCGTTGGACACCACGTTGCTGTCGTCGAACGTCTGGGTCACGTCGCCCGCGGCCCAGATGTTCTGGTGCACCGAGTCATCGATGGCCACGTTGTGGTCATCGGTGTAGCTGTAGGTGTTGGTGATGTAGCTCAGGTAGCGCACCGCGGCGTGGGTGTCGCTCTCCCCGGGGGCGGGGGCGGCCGACGGCGCGGAGGTGTGGGAGCTGGTCTGCTCAACCGCACGGTTGTCCGTCACCAGCGGCAGCGTGTCGTGGATGTCCGCGGCGCACACACCGGTGAGGCCGTTGTCGGCCAGCACGGCCTGGGGGTTCGCCTTGAACTCGGCCTGCGCCTGCGGGTCCTTCAGCAGGTTCAGGATGAAGTCCAGCAGCGAGGTCACACTGCTCATCGTAACTTTTCCTCAAGATCGGCGTCTGCGGCGACGGACCGGGATGTCCGTTCGCTGCGGCAAATCTAGGCAGTGATCGCGCCCCCGCCATCGGGGCGCAACCCGATATCTCCCACCCCGCGTTAGGGGGTCCGGGCGCCCCGACCGGGGGGGATTAGGGGATTTTCCTTCTCTGCCCCCAAATCCCCTAATCAGGGAGGGGGATTAAGGGGGGATTTCTGCGGCAACGAGAAAGCCGTCCTCCGCGTCTCAACCTAGGGCGCTTCGGAGCGGTATGCCCGGAGCATCCCGGCGGGGGACTGGGAGGGAGATGACGGTGACGTCGTACTGGCTGGGGATTGACCTCGGCACGACCTACACGGCGGCAGCGATCTGCTGGCCGGCCGTGGACGGGCTGGAGGTCCAGGTTGTACCGCTGAGCAACCATTCCCACGCCGTACCGTCCGTGCTGTACCTGCCCGGCGACGGGTCGGTGGTGGTGGGTGAGGGCGCGCAGCGCCGGGCGCTGACCGACCCCGACCGCGTGATCCGGGAGTTCAAGTCGCGGATCGGCGACGAGATCCCGATGCTGGTCGGTGGCTCGCCCTTCTTCGCCCACGACCTGGCGGCCGAGTTCGCCAGCTGGTTGTGGAACCTCGTGTCCGAGCGCGAAGGCCAGCCCCCCGAAGGGGTGACCCTGACCTGCCCGGCGAGCTGGGGTCCCTACAAGACCGCCCTGTTCGAGCGGGCCGTCCAGGACGCCGGCCTGAACCACGTGACGCTGCTGGGTGAACCGCAGGCCGCGGCCATCAGCTACGCCAGCCGGGAGCGGGTCGAGGTCGGCGCCACGCTGGCCGTGTACGACCTGGGCGGCGGGACGTTCGACGCGGCCGTGGTCCGTAAGGACTCGCCCACCTCGTTCACGGTGCTCGGCCGGCCCGAGGGCATCGACGGCCTGGGCGGGGTCAACTTCGACGAGGCCATCTTCGAGCACGTCTGCGCGGCGGCCGGGGTGCCGCTGGAGCAGCTCAACCCCAACGACCCCAACCTGGTGGCCGACGTGGCCCGGCTCCGGCGCGAGTGCACCGAGGCCAAGGAGGCGCTGTCGGTTGACACCGACGCCACCATCGCGGTCTCGCTCGGCGGGGTCCGCCAGCGGGTCCGGCTGACCCGGGCCGAGTTCGAAGAGATGGTCCGGCCCGACCTGGACCGGACCCTCGAGGCCATGCACCGGGCCCTCGAATCGGCCAGCGTCGACCCCGCCCAGCTGGGCGCGATCCTGCTGGTCGGCGGGTCGTCCCGGATCCCGCTGGTCTCCCAGCTCATCGCGGCCGAGTTCGGCCGGGCCCCGGCCATCGACGAGGACCCCAAGGTCGCGGTGGCCATGGGCGCCGCGCGGTTCAGCGCCCCGGCCGACGAGACCGACGCCCCGGCCACGGGCACCCTGGAGGGCCCGGTCCAGTTCGCGGACGAGGCCCCTCCGGAGCGGCCGGAGATGGCCAGCATGTTCGACGGCGACGAGGAGGGCGAGGACAGCCTGGTCGCCCCGGAGCGGAAACGGTCCCGCAAGGCTCTGTTCGGGGCGGCGGCCCTGGTCCTGCTGGTCATGGCCGGGGGCATCACCGCGCTCCGCACGCCGATGCTGTCCAACCTGCTCTCCCACCACACCACGCACGGGACCGCGGCCAGCAGCGGCGCCAGCACCGCGCCCAGCGGTTCGGCCGCGGCGTCCGGCAAGGCCAAAGCCAAGGCCAAGGCGTCCGGAACCGCCAGTGGCACGGCCCGGGCCGGGACCAGCACGGGCCCGTCCGCCTCCACCAGCAGCAAGGCCCAGGGCACCAAGACCACCAAGACCAAGGCCACGCCCAAGCCGACCCCGGGCAGCGGTGGCGGCGGCGGTACCGGCGGCGGCCCGATCCACACTCAGACGACCCCGGCCGCTCCGCCCCCCACCACCACGACCCCGGCCGACCCGCCGCCCACCACGACCGACCCGCCGACCACCCCGCCCGCCACCACCGGGACCAGTAGCACGAACTAACCGGGCGGGTCCGGTCCGGCGTCCTGGTCGGCGTAGCGGGCCAGGCGGCCGGCCAGGGCCCGGACCTGGTCGCGCAGGGCGGCGGGCGATTCGATCACAAACGGCCGGTCCAGCCCGGCCAGCAGGGCGGGCACCCAGTCCAGCCGTTCGGCCTGGAGCCGGATCCGGGTCCAGCCCGGGTCCGGGTCGGCCGGGATTTCTTCCACCAGGGCTACGCTCGCGGGCAGCCGGGCCCGCAGCGGCTCGGCCGGGCCTTGCACCCGCACCGACACCTGGTGCCGCCGCGGCGCGCGGGCCAGCCCGGCCAGCACCCGGGCCGCCGGATCGAACCCGGCGGGCACCTCGAAGGTGTCCGGCCGCACAGTGGCGTCCTCGATCCGGTCCAGCCGGAAGGTGCGGATCTGCCCGCTGGCCGAGTCGGCTCCGGTCAGGTACCAGCGCCCGGAGTGGGCCACGATCCCGTACGGCTCCACGGTCCGGGCACTGCGGCGGCCGTCCCCGCCGGTGTAGGTGATGGCGGCCGGGCAGCGATCGCGGGCCGCTTCGGCCAGCGTGAGCAGGACCTCGGTTTCCGGGGTGACCGCCGGGCGACGGGTGGCCGCGGTGAACTCGGTGGTGGCCAGCAGCGCGTCCAGGCGGCGGCCGAGCTTGGCCGGCAGCACCCGCCGGACCTTGGCCGCGGCGCTCTCCATGGCCGCCGCGGACGCGGACACCAGCCCGGCCCGGCGGCTGGCCACCAGGCCGAGCAGCACGGCCAGGGCCTCCTCGTCGGTCAGCATGAGCGGCGGCATCCGGTAGCCGGGGCTGAGCCGGTAGCCGCCGTAGCGGCCGCGCACCGAGTCCACCGGGACGTCGAGGTCGGTCAGGTGCCCGGCGTAGCGGCGCACGGTCCGCTCGTCCACGTCAAGGCGCCCGGCCAGGCTGGCCACGGTGTGGGTGCCGCCGGTCTGCAGGATCTCCAGCAGCGCCAGCACGCGGGCGGTCGGCCGGGTCATGAGCGCGAGTCTGCCACGAATACCGGGCGGAACCTGTCCGGCATTGGATCGGCCGGGCGGCTAGGGGCGGACCAGCGGCAGGAACACCTCGTCCACGATGCCGGCGATGACGGCGGCGTCCGGCGGGGACCGGCGCAGCAGCAACTCGTTGCGGAACAGCTCGGTGGCCACCGCCGCGACGCGGGCGCTGACGCCGGGCCGGGCCTCGCCCCGGTCGGCCGCGTGCTTGAGAATGACGGCCATGGCCCCGGAGCCGGTCTGGAGGACGTCCAGGCGGAGGCGCTCGAACAACTCGGCGTCGCCCAGGTAGTCACCCAGCAACCCGTAGACCGTCTCCGGACCGGTGATCGCGATCCGCTCTGACATCAGGGCCAGCAGGGCCAGGACGTCGTCCCGCAGGTTGCCGGTGTCGGGCACGTCCCCGGAGATGATCGGGCGGTGCCGGCGCAGCGTGGCCACGACCAGCTCGGCCCGCTTGGGCCAGCGCCGGTACAGCACGGCCCGGCTGGTCCCGGCCCGGTCAGCCACCGCCTCCATGGTCATGGCCTGGTAGCCCGAGGCTTGGAGTTCGTCCCAGGCCGCGTCGAGCAGGGCGTCCTCCAGGGCGGCCCCGCGCCGTCGCGTCCGGCCCCCGCTGTGCGGGTGCCGCGTCCCCGCCTCGTCGGTCATGTCTGGCTCCTTCAGCCACTTGCATGGTACGAGTCCTGGTAGCGCGCAACCGGTTCCGCTTGAGAAATCCTTGCGCAATACGCAAGTTCTTACTAGGGTGGGTTCGTGACCTACGCACCCGCCACCCCGGGGCCGGCTCCGATGCGCCGCCGGGACCAGCAAAAGGAGCAGACCCGCCTCGACCTGGCGCTGGCCGCTTTCGAGCTGGCCCGGGCCGAGGGCCTGGCTCAGGTGCGGGTCCCGCAGATCGCCGCGGCCGTGGGGGTGTCCACCCGGACCTTCAACAACTACTTCCCCAGCAAGGAGGCGGCCATCGTGTGGCCGACCACCCTGCGCGGGGACCGCATGGCCCGCGACCTGGCCAGCCGCCCCGCCGGTGAGCCCTTGGCCGACGCCCTGGTCGAGGTGCTGGGCGGCCTGTACGGCCCGGCCAGCCAGGAGGGGATGCCGGACGACTGGGTGGACGGGTTCCGGGCCATGGTGGCCGCCGAGCCGGCCCTGCACGGCGAGTTCCTGAAGGCCCAGGCCTCGGCCGAGCAGAAACTGGCCTCGGCCATCGCCGGCCGGACCGGCGCGGCCGGCACCGATCTCGAGCCACTGCTGCTGGCCGGCGTGGTCCTGGCCGCCGAGCGGGCCGCGATCATCTACTGGACCCGCCTGGCCGAGCCAGCCACTTCCCTGGCCGACGTGGTCCGTACCTCGGTCACCACCGCCCTTCGCGGCGTGGCCGATCCTCAGGCCACCCTGGCCTGACCACCACCGGACGCCGCCCGCCCGGGACCACGCCGATGA
>DASXJM010000398.1:0-3019 GCA_036497405.1 Streptosporangiaceae bacterium
GGTTTCCTGTACCGCTACCGGGAAGATGAACGGCCGCTGGGCCAGGCCGAGGGCGCGTTCCTGCTGTGCGGGTTCGCCATGGCCCTGACCGAGCACCAGCAAGGCCGGGAGGTCGAGGCCGCCCGCTGGTTCGAGCGCAACCGTGCCGCCGCCGGCACGCCGGGCCTGCTGACCGAGGAGTACGACGTCAACCAGCGCCAGGTGCGCGGCAACGCCCCCCAGGCCTTCGTGCACGCGCTGCTGCTCGAGTCGGCTCAGCGGCTGGCCAGCCCGTGGCCCGGTACTCCGGCCGCGACGGCCTTACCGACGACGAGAGGAGCTCCATCATGAGTGAGACCACGAGCAGCGAAACCGTGACCAGCCAGACCACGAGCGGCGAGCACGCGGACCAGGTCGTCGTGGTCACCGGGGCCAGCGGCGGTATCGGGCGGGCCACCGCGCTGGCCTTCGGCGCCCGGGGGGCCAAGGTGGCCCTGCTGGCCCGGGGTGAGGCAGGCCTGGCCGGCGCGGCCCGGGACGTCGAGGCCCGCGGCGGCACCGCGCTGCCCATCCCCACCGACGTCGCCGACCCGGACCAGGTCGACGCGGCCGCCGAGAAGATCGAGCAGACCCTCGGACCCATCGACGTGTGGGTCAACGTGGCCTTCACCTCGATCTTCTCCGAGTTCAGGGACATCTCGCCCGCCGAGTACAAGCGGGTCACCGAGGTCAGCTACCTGGGCTACGTGTACGGCACGATGGCCGCGCTCAAGCGGATGCAGGCGCGCGACGCCGGCACCATCGTCCAGGTCGGCTCCACCCTGGCCTACCGCGGCATCCCGCTGCAGACCGCCTACTGCGGGGCCAAGCACGCCATCCAGGGCTTCCACGAATCGCTGCGCTGCGAACTGCTGCACGACAAGAGCAACGTGCACGTGACCATGGTCCAGATGCCGGCCGTGAACACCCCGCAGTTCGACTGGGTGCTGTCCCGGCTGCCCAAGCCCGCCCAGCCGGTGCCGCCCATCTACCAGCCCGAGGTGGCCGCGCACGGCGTGCTCTACGCGGCCGACCACCCGAAGCGCCGGGAGTACTGGGTGGGCGGGACGACCATGGGCACGCTGATCGCCAACGCGATCGCGCCCGGCCTGCTCGACCGCTACCTGGGCAAGACCGGCTACCAGGCCCAGGAGGACGACCGGCCCGAGTCCCCGGACCGCCCGGTCAACCTGTGGGAGCCCGCCGACGGCCCGCGCGGGCACGACTACACCGCCCACGGCAGCTTCGACGACAAGGCCAAGCCGCGCAGCGCCCAGCTGTGGGCGTCCCAGCACCACGGTGTAGTTGGCGGCGCCCTGCTCGGCCTGGCCGGCGCGGCCGGGGTCGCGGCCACCGCGCTCGGCCGGCGGGCCCGCCGGTGAGCCTGCGCGCGGAGACCATGCTGGCCGCGGCCCGGGCCGGCTACGGCGCGGTCCAGCTGGCCGCCCCCGGCTACTCCGCCGAGCAGCGGCTGGGCGGCCCGCTCGATCCGGCCACCCTGCGGGTGGTCCGGGTGCTGGGCGCCCGCCAGCTGGCCCAGGCCGGGCTGGCTCTGGGCTACCCGGCCGAGCCGCTGGCCGGGCTGGGGGTCGCCGTCGACGCCCTGCACGCGCTGAGCATGGTGCCGGTGGTGGCCGCCGCGCCCCGCTGGCGCCGTCCGGCCCTGGTCAGTGGCCTGATGGCCACGGCCTTCGCGGTCGCCGGCGTCTTGGCCGCCCGCCGGATCCCCGGTAACCGAACCTTCAACTGAGTGGAGGCAGCCATGCCGAAAAAGGCGAAAAAGGCTGGGCCGCAAGCGGTGCAGGGCATCGACCGGCTGGTCCGCAACGTGCGGACGGGCCGCTTCGAGCGCAGCTTGTCCGCCCTGACCGCGGCGGGCGCGCTGGTCGCCGCGGCCGAAATCTACTTCGAACACGACAGCGCCAGCTTCGGCAACAAGATGATGTGGATCCCGGTGGCCATGGGCCCGGTCGGGGCCGCGGCCGGGGTGGCCGGGTTCTTCAGCCAGCGGGCGGCCAAGACCGCGCTGCCGGTGGCCTCGGCCGCGATCGTGGCCAACGGCCTGCAGGGCACCTACCTGCACGCCCGCGGCATCGCCCAGAAGCCGGGCGGCTGGTCCAACCTGCGCTACAACATGGAGATGGGGCCGCCGCTGCTGGCCCCCCTGCTGGTCACCATGGTGGGCGGCATGGGCCTGCTGGCCGCGGTCCTGCGGCGCGAGCAATGAGCGACACGCCACGGCAGAACGCGCACCAGCCCGGCGGCTACGAGCGCCAGCAGTCCGACCGGAGTCCCCGGTTCCCGGGCTTCGACGTCATGAGCCAGGCCCGGCATTGGGACGAGGTGACCCGTGATCTGGTCACCTCGCGGCTCGAGGTCCTGTCATCGACAGAGTTTTTCAATAAGAATGAAGGTCGGTGCGCGCGGGTACTGCTCAACCTGCTGACCGGCCAACAGGACGATCCCGCCATCCCGGTACTGGAGATGGTCGACGCCCGGCTGGCGGCGGGGGAGACCGACGGCTGGCGGTACCAGGACATGCCCGAGGACGGCCAGGCCTGGCGGGACAGCCTGGGCTACCTGGACGAAGACAGCCGTGACCGTTGCGACCGGCCGTTCGCCGACGCCCCGGAAAAGGACCAGCTCGAAGTCATCCAAGCCGTCCAGGACCGGCAATCTGGGGACTGGCACGGCCTGAACGCGGCCCACGTGTGGAGCCTGTGGACCCGGTACGCCTGCACCGCGCTGTACTCGCACCCGCATGCCTGGAACGAGATCGGCTTCTCCGGCCCGGCCTACCCGCGCGGCTACAAGAACGCGGGTGTGGACAAGCTCGAAGGCTACGAGGTCCGGGACGCCAGGCCGTCCGGCGACCCGCTCCGGGAGGGCGCCTGATGCCCGGCACCTCCAGCAACGTGCGTGACCGCAACGAGTCGGCCTGGCTGCTGCCCAACGACGGCTCCCGCACCAACCACCGGCTGCGCGCCGACATGCGGAAGTT
>DASXJM010000399.1:0-4368 GCA_036497405.1 Streptosporangiaceae bacterium
TCCGCGTTCTGTGCCGGGCACGGCTACGAGGCGGACGGGCAGTTCGGCCCCAAACCCTGGCTCCGCGCCCGCACCCGGGTCACCAGGGGCGCCGCGGCCGGGGCGTTGGCCTGGGTTCGGCGCCTGGAGGCTCACCCGGCCGTGGCGGCCGCGCTGGCCACCGAGGCCGTCAGCGCCTCGTGGGCGCGGGAGATCTGTGGCTGGACCGACCGGCTGCCCGGCCCCCTCGTGCCGGACGCCGACGCCATCTTGCTGGCCGCTGCCGCCGGCGGAGCCGACCTCGCCGATCTGGCCCTGCTGGCGCAGGAGATGATCGAGCGGGCCGCGCTCCCCGACGAGAACGCCGACGGGTTCACGGACCGGGCGTTGTGGCTGGAGACCACGCTGGCCGGGGCCGGGCGCCTGACCGGGGACTTGACTCCGGCCTGTGCCACCGCCCTGGCTGCCGTGCTCGATGCGCTGGCCGCCAAGGCGGGCCCGGAGGACACCCGCAGCCTGGGTCAGCGTCGCCACGACGCCCTGGAGGAGGCCTGCCAGCGGCTGGTTGCCGCCGGTATGGTGCCGGGCCGGGACGGCCAGCCGCTTCATGTCTTCGCCCACCTGGACCCGTCCGCCCTGGCCGGGCCGGACCGGTCCGCCTCGGCTCACGACAGCCCGGCCCACAGCGGCTCGCGCTTCGAGAACCGCTGGTCCCTGGCCCGGACGATCGCGGGCCCGGGGGCCTGGTGCCCGACCGGACCGGACGCCGAGGCGGTCGCCTGCGACGCGACCGTCCTCCCGGTGGTGACCGGCCGGGTGGACTGGGCCGTCGTCGACCAGCTGATCAGCCTGGCCCTGCTCGACTGTCACCTGGATCCGGCCAGTTCCTCCGAACCTGAGGCCCCCGCCGAGCCCGCCGGCTCGCTCAGCCCGGCCATCCAGCAGCGCCTGCGGGAATTCCTGCTCGAACACGCGGTCACCCTGCTGTCCGGCCCGGCTGGCCTGGCCGCGCAGATCCGGGCCCAGGCCCTCGGCCATCCGCTGGCCGGTCCCGGCCTGCCCCTCGATCTGGGTACGCCCACGCCGATCGTTCCTCCCCACCTCAGACGGGCGGTCACCCTGCGCGACCGCCACTGCCGCTTCCCCGGCTGCGAGCAGCCGCCTTCGGTCTGTCAGGTGCATCACCTGATTCCCCGGGCGCGGGAGGGGCCGACCGCGCTGTCCAACCTGGCGTTGCTCTGCCGGTTCCATCACCTGACGGTCATCCACCGCTGGGGCTGGACCCTGACCTGCCGGACCGACGGCACCACCACGGCCGCCAGCCCCGACGGCCGGACTTTGGCCGCCGTCGCCTGACCCGGCTAAGGGCCCTCGGCGGCCGCCGCTTCGGCGGCCTGCTGGAAGTCGACGATGGCCTCGCCGTGGTCCCGGGCCCAGCTGGTCAGGACCTCGATGGGCTCGATGAGGGTCCGGCCGAGGTCGGTGAGGCGGTACTCGATCCGCCGGGGCGCTTCGGCCTGGCGTTCGACCAGGCCGTACTGCTGGAGCCGGCGCAGCGTCTGGGTGAGGACCTTGCGCGAGATGCCGCCGATGAGGCCGGCCAGCTCGCCGTGCCGGCGTGGCTGCTGGCTGAGCCCGAAGAGCACGAGTACGGCCCACTTGTCGGCGATGATCTCCACCGCCAGCCGGGTCGGGCAGTCGGCCAGGAAAACTGGTCCCGCCGTGTCCTGCATGAGATCGAAGGTACCAAGAGGTAACCGACGGCCTCGTAGCGTCCCTGGCGAGCCACCTGACCAGGAGCAGTCGCGGAGGAGTGACCATGGCACGAGTCGTTGTGTTCGACGAGTTTGGCGGGCCGGATGTGCTGACGGTGGTCGACGAGCCGGCCGGCGAGCCCGCGGCCGGCGAGGTACGGGTCAGGATCGAGGCGTTCGCGGTCAACCCGCTCGACCAGATGATGCGTTCGGGCACCTCACCCGGGCCCGTTCCCCTGCCACACGCTCGCCTCGGGGTGGAGGGAGCCGGCGTCGTCGACGCGCTGGGCCCCGGGGTCGCCGGGCTGGAGATCGGCGCCCCGGTCATCCTGGCCGCCATTCCGGACGCAAGCGTCCGGGGCAGCTACGCCGAGTACACCACGGTCCCGGCCAGCCGGGTCGTGGCCCGGCCGGCCGGGCTCGGGAGCACGGCGGCGGCCGCGATCTGGGTCGCGTTCTCCACCGCCTACGGCGCGCTGGTCGAGAAGGCCGGGATGCGGCCCGGCGACCACGTCCTCATCACCGCCGCGTCCGGCGGGGTGGGCCGGGCGGCGATGCAGATCGCCAATCAGCTCGGCGCCGTGCCCATCGCCGTCACCCGGCACCGGGCCAAGCAGGACGATCTGCTCGCGGCCGGGGCCGCCGCCGTCGTCGCCACCGACGAGGCGGACATCGCCGGGGCCGTCCGCCGCCACACCGGCGGCTCCGGGGCCGACATCGTCCTCGACCTGGTCCGGGGCCCGGGCCAGCAGGATCTGGTGAACGCGGCCCGCCCCGGCGCGACCCTGGTCGTGGCGGGCTTCCTGGACCCGCGGCCCACGCCCTTCCCCCATGGTGCCCCGCTCACGATCGTCAGCTACGCGAGCTACGAGCACACCCTGGATCCCGTCGCGGTCCGGCGCATGGCGGCCTTCCTGAACGCCGGCGTACGCCTCGGTGCGCTGCGGCCCGCCATCGACCAGGTGTTCAGCCTCGGCGACATCGCCGAGGCCCACCGCCGTTTCGAGAAGGGGTTCCATGCCGGGAAGATCGTGGTCACCGTCTAGGAACGGGCGTCGACGGCGGCCAGCCCGCTCAGGATCACGTCGATCTCCCAGCGCAGCCGGTCCTGGTGCTGCTCGGGGGTGGCCACCGGCACCTGGTCCAGGGCGGCCCCGGTGACGAACAGGGCCAGCAGGTCGAGCGTGGCCGGGATGGTGGCCGGGCCGAGGCCGCCTTCGGCCAGCAGGGCGCGGACCTGCTCGGTCACCGTCACCGCGTTGGGTCCGGCCGGGACCGTGGTCAGCGCGACCTTGGCCAGGCCGCCGTGCCCGCTGGCGACCGCGATGGACCGCAGCAGCAGCGCGGTCAGGCGCGCCCGCCAGTCACCGGCGGGCGGGGCGGCCTTGGCCACCGCGGCCATGGCGTGGTCGAACATCGCCGCCAGCAAGTCGTCCCGGTTACGCACGTAGACGTAGAGGGCGGACGCCCCGGTGTCCAGTTCGCCGGCCACCCGGCGCATGCTCACCGCGTCCAGCCCGTGCCGGTCGGCCAGGGCCAGTGCGGCCTCGACGATGACCTCGCGGCTGAGCGCGGGACGGACCGGGCCCCCGCGCCGGCTGACCGGCTCCGCTGCGCTCATGCCCCGATCCTACGGCTCAGCGAACACCGCTCCTTGACGTACACTGTTCTCTAACGAACAGTGTACGTTGACCGGGGAGGCCGCCGTGGTGACCGAGACCATCGACCCGCCCGCGACCGGCTACCGGTGGCGCTGGCCGGTGCTGGCCGTGGTGCTGATCGCCGAGGCCATGGACATCCTGGACACCACCACGGTCAACGTGGCCGGTCCGGCCGTGCGCCGCTCGCTGGGAGGCGGGATCGGCCTGGTCCAGTGGCTGTCGGCCGCCTACACGCTGGCCTTCGCGGTCCTGCTCATCACCGGCGGCCGGCTGGGTGACCGCTACGGCCCGCGCCGCATGTTCCTGGCCGGGGCGGCCGGTTTCACGGCGGCGTCGGTCCTGTGCGGGCTGGCCGTGAGCCCGGGCCTGCTGATCGGGGTCCGGCTGGTCCAGGGCGCGTTCGGCGCGATCCTGCTGCCGCAGGGGATCGGCCTGCTGACCGCGACGTTCTCCGAGCGCGAGCTCGGGAAGGCGTTCAGCGCCTACGCGCCCGTGCTCAGCCTGGCCGCGGTGGCGGGACCGGTGATGGCGGGCGGCCTCATCCGCTGGGACCTGTGGGGTTCAAGCTGGCGGCTCATCTTTCTCATCAACCTGGTCCTGGGCGGCGCGGCCGTGGCCGGCGGCCTCCGTTACCTGCCCGCCGACCGTCCCGCGACCCTGCGCCGCCTCGACGGCCGCGGCGTGCTCATCGTGGCCGCGGCCATGTTCGGCGTGATCTACCCGCTGATCCAGGGCCGGGAACTGGGCTGGCCCTGGTGGACCTGGGCCGTGCTGGCGGCGGGCCTGGCCTGCTTCGCGTGGTTCGCCCGGCACGAGCGGCGCAGCCCGGCCCCGCTGATCGAGCCCGCCCTGCTCGGCCGGCGCACCTATCTGGCCGGGGCCGCGGTCGCGCTGGCCTTCTTCGCGGCCACGGCCGGGATCATGCTGGTGCTGTCGTTCTACGCCCAGTACGGCCTGGGCTACAGCGCGCTCGG
>DASXJM010000400.1:0-10363 GCA_036497405.1 Streptosporangiaceae bacterium
CGAATACGCTCGCGACGTCCGCCCGGACCTGTGGCGCCGGTACCTGGCGCTGATGCTGGATGCCCTGCGTCCGTCGCGTTCGGGGTATACGGAGCTGCCGGTTCCCGAGTTGTCCCTCGATGAACTGGCCACGGCCATGAGAAGCAACCCCCTGGCTGGCGCCAGGCCGCCGTCAGTCAGGCCCAGCGTTCCCGGAAGTACTGAATGATCTGGTCAGCCTGCTCATGGCTGACCTCGACGAGCTCCTCCCCCAAGTCGCCACGTTGCCACTCGACGATGGCCGGGGTGAACTTCCAACTGAGGTCTCTGCGCAATCCTTCGTCGGTAAGGCCCGCGTCGGTCTCCAAGCGCCGCACCAGGCCGTAGGGGTTATCGACGGTCCGATCACCGACCACCACCGCGTAGAACGTGATCTTGTCTGGCATCAGTGGCCCTTTTCTGAATAGTCGGCGATACGTGACACTCCGTCCGGTATCGGAATCCACGTAGACACCTCACGCTGGAAGATACTCAGTTCGCGTCGTTCAATGTCGGACGTGCCTGGGTCGCGGATCCGTTCGTAGGCCTCATGAGTTACCTCGTGCTTGGCGTGGAAGCTCTCCGGGGTGTGAAACTGCACTTCAAATATCTGGCCTTCAGCCGTGATCCAGCGGGTATTGATTCCTTTGTACTCCGGGTCGTCCCACGAGTTCTTTGACTTGTACATGTGGTAGCCGCGTTCTTCGAGGCCTTCTTTGACGCTGTAGTAGCCGGCCGTATAGTCGCGCTCCGAGAAGCAGTAGGTGTATCGGATCGCGTCGGGTATGCGTCCGGTGATCTCGCCAATGGTTGCGTCCGGGCTGCTGGTCTCGTAGGCGCTCGCGATCTTCTCCTGGAGGCGTTCCTGGCCCTTGAGACGGAAACTGAATCCTTCCAGCCAGCCACGAGGATTGCTGTCGCCCTCGACGCCCTTGATGTCGTCACTTACTGTTCGTTCAGCTGCGGCGATCTGTCCGATCGAATCCGCCGCTTCCTTCGCCTGATCTGGCCCCAGAACCCACCGTGGTTCGCTGCTCGGCTGCTCCGGCCAGCGTTCTCGGTGAGCATGCCACTGGTTTGCGAGCTGCGGTGCCTCTGCCCAGTAGTCGCGGGGGTGGTCGGTTAAGGGGGCGCTGGAGTCTGGGGCGGCGGCTTTGGCGCGGAGGGACTCAAAGGCTTGGGTGCGGGTCAGGTTGGCGACACCCCAGGGGTCGGGCGGGGTGTCCGGGGCAGGTGGGTCGGCGGGGGTGGGCTTGTCAGGGGGCTGGACGGGGCGGTCGAGGGCCACGGGGGCTCCCTGAGCGGGGCGGCGCAATGGGCGGGCAAATCTCAGGGTAAGGGAAATCTGGGTGGGTTACGGGGGGCCGTAAAGAAGCCTTAATGGTTGGGGGCGAACCGGGGTGGGTTCTGGCACGAGATATGGGTAGAGCGGCGGACGAACCGGGGAGGCGAAGGCGTCGTGAATCGAATGTGTGCGTTAAGGGCTGAACGGGCTTCGATTCGGCTGGCGGGCCGGGCGGAGAACATTGGCCGGGCGCGGGAATTCGTGACGGCGTCGTTGGGAGCCGGGCATCCGTGTGCCGGGGTGCTCGAATTGATCGTGAGCGAGCTGGTGACCAATTCGATCGTGCACAGCCGGTCGGGGCAGGCTGACGGGGTGGTGACGGTGGCGCTGACCGGAGACGGCCGCCGGGCCCGGGTGGAAGTCACCGACGACGGCGGCCCGGAACTGCCGCGGCTGCGGGCGGTGGACTTCGGAGCCGAGAGTGGGCGCGGGCTGCAGTTGGTCGACGCGCTGGCGGCCGTGTGGGGCTGTGGCCGGGGACCGGGCGGCGGGACCACCACCTGGGCCGAGGTCACCGGCTGACGGCACCTTGAAGGTCCTTCGGGGCCGGGCTCAGGGGGTGGCGGCGGCCTGGCGGTAGGCGACGGGGGTGACGCCGTAGCAGCGGCGGAACCAGCGGGTGAGGTGGGCCTGGTCGGCGAAGCCGACGGTGGCGGCGGTGTCGGCGCCGGAGACGCCGGCCGAGAGCAGGGTCCGGGCGGCGCGGAGGCGGAGCTGGCGCTGGTAGTCGCTGGGGGCCAGGCCGAAGACGGCGGAGAAGGCGCGGGTGGCGGTGAACCGGCTGCAGCCGGCCGCCGCGGCCAGGTCGGTGGCGGTGAGCGGGGCCGTGAAGGAGTCGTGCAGCAGCGCCCGGACCCGGTTCGCGATCAGGGCCGAGGCAGGTGAAGTGGCCTCGGCCGGGCGGCGGGACGCGTGGCGGGTCAGCAGGCGGACGGTGGCCGCCAGGTGCTCGTGCTGCTCCAGCGGGGTGGACGGGCCGGTGAGCACGTTGTGCAGGAGACGCAGGCGGCGGGCCAGAGGGACGTCTGTGACGACTGGGGCGGGGAACAGGGGGCGGCCACCCGAGCGGGGAGCGCAGGGACGGTCACGGCCGGCGGCTTCGTCCAGGAGCTCGACGACCAGGGCCGGGTCGATGTGGATCATCCGGTAGGTGAAACCGGGCGTGGTGGCCGCGTGCCCGTCATGGGGGTCGTCGGGGTTGAACGTCATGACCATGTTGGCCGTGCTGACGTGGGCGCCGCCCCGGCAGGTGAAGGCCTGGACGCCGTGGTCGGTGACGCCGAACGAGTAGGTGTCGTGGCTGTGACGGTGGTAGACGTGCGACTGGAAGTGCGCGTGCATGACTTCGATCGAGTCGGCGCGCCAGTAGCGGACCCAGTCGTGGCTGGTCACCTCTCTAGTATGGGCGAATGGCGGGCGAACCGACGTTCCAGGAGATTTACGCACGAGCCGGAGACGACCTGGGCGCGGTTCCGTGGGCCAGCCTGACCCCGATGCCGGCGCTGGTGGACTGGCTGGACAGGCAGCCTCCCCCGCGAGAGCCTGCGCAGATCTGGGCGCTGATCGTGGCGTGCGGGCTGGGTGACGACGCCGAGGAAGTCAGCCAGCGCGGTTACCAGGTCACCGCGTTCGACCTGGTCCCGGCGGCCATCGAACACTGCCATCAGCGGTTCCCCGGCTCAGCGGTGGACTACCAGGTGGCGGACGTGTTCCAGTTGCCGGAGGCCTGGGCGCGGCAGTTCGGCCTGGTGGTGGAGATCCGGACCCTGCAGTCGCTGCCCCCGGACCAGCGCGCCGAGGCCGCGGCCAGCATCGCGGCCACGGTGGCCCCGGGCGGGCAGATCTTCGTGCACGGCCTCTTCCGGGACGACCACCAGCCGGCGGGCAGCCGGCCGTGGCCGCTCAGCCCGGGCGACCTGGCCGCATTCACCCGCGCGGGCCTGGCCGAAACCGAGCTGACCGTCGAGGCCCTGAACGCCGCGGGAAAGCGGGCCGTCACCGCGGTGTACTCACGACCGCAACCTTCGGTGAATAAATAAAACGCACCAGCGTTCAAGCGGTGAGCGGGACCGGTACCCCAGCCTGGGGTTATGCGTTTTGACACCAAGATCGCCATTGCCGTGCGGGCCGACCTGGCCGCGTGGCAGAAGCTCAACGTGACCGCGTTCCTGTCCAGCGGGATCGCGGCCGGGGTCCCGGAGACCATCGGCAAGCCGTACGAGGACGGCTCGGGCCACCGCTATCTAAAGATGTTCCGGCAGCCGGTGCTGTGCTATACGGCCGACGGCGCACTGCTGGCCACGGTGCGCGAGCGGGCCTTCGGGCGCGGAATGGCCACCGCGGTCTACACCGAGGACCTGTTCGGCACCGACAACGACGACGACAACCGGGCCGCGGTGCGGGCCGTGGACGCGGCCGGCCTGAACCTGGTCGGGGTGGCCGTGTACGGGCCGCGCAACGCGGTGGACAAGGTGCTCAAGGGGGCTTCGTTGCACCCGTGACCGGCCCGGATGGCCACCCGGGTGGCAGAAAAAGAAAAGTTACGCTGCGGCATCAACCCAATACGTTCCCGTGCGTCTCAGATAGTGTGGGGCCAGGCCGATGACCCCCAAGCGGACGGGGACGAAATTGAAACGACGCGCACTGATCGCCATCATCCCGGGGGTCGCCGCCGCGGCCGCCGCACTGGGATTCGCGGTCAGTACGGCCACGGCCTCCACCAGCCACCCGGCCAGTCACTCCGCGAGCCACTCGGCGTCGGCCAGCAGCCGGGGCGCGGCGCCGGTTACGCCGGCCGCGGTCCCCAGGGTCTACAACTGCCTGCACGCCCAGGTGCGGCCGGGCCGCTTCACCTTGGCCTGCGCGGACGGCAACAGCAGCCTGACCCACCTGACCTGGTCGTCGTGGACGGCCTCGTCGGCCACCGGAACCGGCACCCAGGTGATCAACGACTGCAGGCCCTACTGCGCGGCGGGTAAATTCCGCAGCTACCCGGCCAACGTGACCTTCTGGCGCAGCGAGCCCGTGCCCAACCACCCCGGCCAGCGGTACTTCAGCCGGGTGACGCTGCGCTACCCGGCGGCGCGCCCGCCCGCCTTCTCGGGCGGCAAGCAGGTCAACGGCCCGGCCTCCTGGACCGGGGTGCTGTCCACCCAGCTGTCGCTGCCGCCTGCACAACCCAACTGAGGGACAGGTTCCGGTCGCGCACGCGCTGGGCCCTGGTTGGATAGCGGCATGAACCTCGACCTCTCCCCCGCGCTGTCCCGTCCAGAACTGCTGGCCAAGGCGACCGCGGCCGCGCTGGCCGACTGGCCCGGTGGCGCCGAGGCCGAGGTGGCGCCGATTGATCCCGACCTGGCTGACACCGCGGCGTTCTGCGAACACTACGGCGTCGAGCTGGCCGAGTCCGCCAACTGCGTGGTGGTCGCGGGCAAGCGCGGCGGGGTCACCAGTTACGCGGCCTGCCTGGTCACGGCCGTGACGCGGGCGGACGTCAACGGGGTGGTGCGGCGCCGGATGGATGCGCGCAAGGCCACCTTCGCGCCGCTCGACGACGTGGTCGCCGCCACCGGCATGGAGTACGGCGGCATCACCCCGGTCGGGCTGCCGGACGAGTGGCCGATCCTCATCGATGCCCGGGTGGTCGAGCAGGGGCACGTGGTGATCGGCTCGGGGATCCGGGGCTCCAAGCTGTGGCTGCCGGGGGCGTCGCTGGCCACCCTGCCCGGCGCGGAGGTCATCGATGGGCTGGCCAACCCGGTCGGCTAGGGGCGGCGGGTCCGGTTTTCCTTGCGCCACACGAGACGGAGCCCGGACCAGTCGTCGTCGATGGCGGCGACTTTGACGTCAACCAGGCCCAGGGGCAGGGCGTACTCGCGGACCACGTTGTCGGTGATGTCGCTGGCGTGACCGCCGGCCCGGCGCGGCCAGGCGGCCCAGACCGCCCCGGCCGGGAAGATCCGCTCGGCCAGCGCCGGGAGCCGGGGGCCGAAATCGGCGGCCCGGGTGAAGAAGGCCACGATCACGTCGGCGGGCTCGGGGGCGGCCACGGTCTCCAGGCCGCCGGGCGGGTCCGCCAACGCCCAGCCGGCCGGGGGCTCGTCCAGGGACACCCGGAGACCGGGCTTGAGCCCCAGCTTGCGCGCTTGCATGGCGGTGATCGTACTGCTCACCCGGCCGGGAGGATCGCGGTGTCAGCCGCTGGCGCCGGTATCACCGGTGCCGCTGTCGGTGCCGCTGTCGATGTCATGGTCGGCGTCGCGGACCCGTTGCTGGTAACCGCTGGGGAACCGGGCCACCAGCGGCTCGAACGAGGCCTGGACCTGGTTCATCCGGGTGGCCAGCTCGTCGGGCCGGCCGATGCCGTCGGGCCGGCCCGACTGGCCGTTGGCCGCCGAGTACAGGGAGGCCATCAGCTGGTCGAGCTGGAGCAGGAAGTCGCGGGCATCACGGTCGTCGAACAGGCTCGGCGAGGCCACCAGCAGGTTGCTGGCCAGGTCGCGCAGCTCGTCGGGGACGGTGTCGCCGACCGACGGGTCGCTGACCATGGCCGTGACCGCCTGGTAGGCCTCGCGAGCCTGGCCGTAGACGATCAGGCCCTGGGCCGCGACCGACACCGACCGGGCCTTGCGCTGCCGGTAGGCCTGCACCTCGTCGAAGATCAGCGCGGTGGCCCCCACGATCAGCAGGTCGGAGACCAGCGAGGTGGTGATGGCGTGCTCGGCCCACCAGTCCGAGAAGCCACGGCCGTTGGCCACGTCATAGATGATGAGGAAAACGATCGCGGCCGCGATGACCAGGGCGCCGACGCGCCGGATAAGCCTTTCCACCTGGGATATTGTGGCCTATCCGGCGAGGGCGTCAGTCCCGGGTGCGATGGACCTCCAGGTCGCCGTTCTGGAACCGGGCCCGCAGCACCTTCTTGTCGAACTTGCCCACGGTGGTCTTGGGCACCTCGTCGATGAACGTCCAGTTTTCCGGCACCTGCCAGCGGGCCACCTTGCCGTCCAGGAAGGCGGACAGCGTGGCCGGGTCGCCCGCGGTGCCGGGATCGCGGAGGACGACACAGGCCAGCGGGCGTTCGGTCCACTTGTCGTCCGGGATGCCGATGACCGCCGCTTCGGCCACGTCCGGGCTGCCGGCCAGCAGGTTCTCCAGCTCCACCGAGGAGATCCACTCGCCGCCGGACTTGATGACATCCTTGAGCCGGTCGGAGATCTGGAAGTAGCCGCGGTCGTCCATGGTGCCGATGTCGCCGGTGCGCAGCCAGCCGTCGTCGAACTTCTCGGGGGCGTCGATGCCGAAGTAGCGGCCGGTGATCCACGGCCCCCGCACCTCGATCTCACCGGTCGACTTCCCGTCCCGGGGGACCTCGTGGCCCTCCTCGTCGACCAGGCGCAGCTGGACCCCGGCCAGTAGCCGGCCGGATTTCATCCGGTAGTCCAGTTCCTCGGCGGTGCCCTCCTCCACGTCGGCCGGCGGCCGGGCCAGCCCGCCGACCGGGGAGGTCTCGGTCATGCCCCAGCCCTGGATGAGGGGCAGGCCGTACTGCTTCTGGAACGTCTCCATGAGCGAGCGCGGCATGGCCGCCCCGCCCGAGGTGCCCACCCGAATCGAGGACAGATCGATCTCGCGCTGCGCGCCGACCTGCAGGATGCCGCCCCAGATGGTGGGCACGGCCGAGGCCAGCGTGGACCGTTCGGCCTCGATGAAGTCGACGATCGCGGCCGGGGTCATGTACCGGTCCGGCATGTGCATGGTGGTGCCGGACAGGAACGCCGCGAACGGGATCCCCCAGGCGTTGACGTGGAACATCGGCACGATGGTCAGCTGCCGGTCGGCCTCGCTGGACCCGACGCACTGGTTGGTCAGGGTGGCCAGCGCGTGCAGGAACGTGGACCGGTGCGAGTAGACCACGCCGCGCGGATCACCGGTGGTGCCGCTGGTGTAGCACATGGCCGCGGCCGACTTCTCGTCCAGTTCGGGCCAGGTGTAGGCGCCGTCCTCGGCGTCGAGCAGGGCGTCGTAGCGGTGGACCGGCCGGTCGCCGAGCAGCGCGGTGTCGCCGTCGCCGATGACGATGAAGGCCTCGATCGAGGGCAGCTCGGCCACGACCGGGGCCAGCAGCGGGATCAGGCTGCCGTCGACGATCATGATCTTGTCTTCGGCGTCGTTGACGATGTGGGTCAGCTGCTGGGCGGGCAGCCGGATGTTCAGCGTGTGCACGATCGCGCCCATGCAGGGGATCGCGTAGTAGGCCTCGAGGTGCTCCTGATTGTTCCAGCAGAACGTGGCCACCGGGTCGCCCGGCTCGACGCCGAGCCGGGTCAGGGCCTGGGCCAGCTGGCGGGCGTTGACCTCGATCTGCCGGTAGCTGGTGTGCCGGGCGTGATCCCCCTGCCAGGTGACGCACTCGCTGGCGCCGAACACCTGAGATCCATGGCGCAGGATCGAGGTGATGGTGAGCGGGAAGTCATCCTGCATCGTGCTTTCGATCCGCTTGCCGTTCCGCGCCATTCCCTGACCTCCGCTTATCCATCGCGGCCTCACTGCCGTCTGAGTTCGATCATTTCATCTCGAAGTATTGGGTCTTTAAAGTACGTCACCGTTCTTTTAGAGTCAGCGGGAAGGTGGCCCGCTGTGCCCCGCAGGCCTGGTCCTCGAACAAGGCGGTTCGATGCGCGTGATCAGATTTGGCTGGGATCATAAGAAGCTACGACTGAGCGTGACGGCGGGATTGTCGGCCGTCGCCCTGACCGCGACCGGACTAGCGCTGGCAGCGCCGTCCGCGACCGCGGCTCCCGCCGCGACCGCGGCCCAGGCTGGCTCCGGCGGGAGCAGCCCGGTAGTGGCCACCACCGGTGGCCTGCTGCGCGGCACCACGGCCGGGGCTGACCACGAGTTCCTGGGCATCCCCTACGCGGCCCCGCCGGTCGGGAACCTGCGCTGGCGGGCGCCGCAGCCGGCCGCGCGCTGGCCTGGGGTCCGCACCGCGACCAGCTTCGCGCCGCACTGCCCCCAGCCCGGGTCACCGTTCGGGGTGGCCAGCACGTCCGAAGACTGCCTGTACCTGAACGTCTACACCCCGGCCGGCCAGCGGGCGGCACAGTTCGGTAACCGGCCGGTGATGGTGTGGATCCACGGCGGCGCCCTGGTCACCGGGGAGAGCGACGACTACAACCCGGCCGGGCTGGTCCGGGACGGCGTCGACGTGGTCACGATCAACTACCGGCTGGGCGCGCTCGGCTTCCTGGCCGACAGCTCGCTGGCCGGCCACGCCGGCGGCCCGGCGGGCAACTACGGGCTGATGGACCAGCAGGCCGCGCTGCGCTGGGTGCAGCGCAACATCCGCGGCTTCGGCGGCAACCCGCGCAACGTGACCGTGTTCGGTGAGTCGGCCGGCGGGCTGTCCACGCTGTCGCAGCTGGTGTCGCCGGGCGCCCGCGGGTTGTTCCAGCACGCCATCGTGGAAAGCGGCACCTACGCGCTGACCCAGGCCACCCTGGCCAGCGCCGAATCGTCCGGGGCGGCGTTCGCGGCCAAGGTCGGCTGCACCACCAACACCGCCGCCTGTCTGCGCAGCGTGCCGGTGGCCACGATCCTGGCCAACGAGAACGCCGGCAACGGCGGCTACCAGCCCAACATCGACGGGGACGTGCTGCCCCAGTCGATCGGGACCGCGCTCAGCAGCGGCCAGTTCAACCACATGCCGGTCATCATCGGCACCAACCACGACGAGTGGCGGCTGTTCGTGGGGCTGGCCCAGGCCGAGGGCGGCCCGGCCGTCACCGCGGCCAACTACCAGGCGATGATCTCCAGCACGCTGGGGGTGCCGGCCGCGGCCGCCGCCGTCATCGCGGCCCAGTACCCGCTGAGCGGCTTCTCCAGCCCGGCCGCGGCCCTGGGCGCGGTCGGCACCGACGCGATCTTCGCCTGTAACGCGCAGACCGCCGAGGATTCGCTGGCCAGGTACGTGCCGACCTACGCCTATGAGTTCAGCGACGAGAACGCCCCCGAGGTGTTCCTGCCGCCGGAGGGCTTCCCGTACGGCGCGGCCCACGCCTCGGAGATCCAGTACCTGTTCAAGCTGAACACGGAGGCGTTCCCGGGCCCGCTGGCCCCGGCCCAGCAGGTGCTGGCCGCGATCATGCGCGGCTACTGGACCAACCTGGCCAAGTTCGGCACTCCGGCGGGCGGATGGCCCCGGTTCTCGGCGTCACACCCGGTGTGGCGCGACCTGGTGCCGCCCAAGCCGCAGAACGAGACCAATTTCCCGGCCGCGCACCACTGCTCGTTCTGGGCCGCCGCAGGCTAGCCGTGATGACGCCCAGCCGGCCGCCGGGCCGGCTGGGCGTTGTGGCGGTCGGTGCGGGCGCGGGTGCCGCAGGCCGGGTTGCACCACTGCTGGTTGGGGCGGTGCCGCAGGTACAGGTGCCCGCACCCGGGCGCGTCGCACAGGGTCAGCCCGGCCGCGTCCGGGCCGGTGAGCAGGTCGATCACGGCCGCAGCCAGGTCACCGAGCAGGCGGTCGGCCGGGCCGGCCGCGGTCACCGGCTGGGTTTGGTAGCCGCCGGGCTCACCGGTGAGCAGGCGCGCGGACGGGGCCGCCCGGGCCAGGGCGTTCACGGCC
This sequence comes from Streptosporangiaceae bacterium, assembly GCA_036497405.1. Taxonomy (GTDB): domain Bacteria; phylum Actinomycetota; class Actinomycetes; order Streptosporangiales; family Streptosporangiaceae; genus Bog-532. The sequence continues at coordinate 9,993 of DASXJM010000400.1, forward strand.
GCGACCGCGCCGGCGGCCCAGGGCTGCCCGGCAGCGGCCGCCCGCAGCAGGTCCAGGGCGTGGTCCCGCAGGGCCAGAAACCGGGTGACCAGCTCATCGTCGACTTCGGCCGGAGCGGCGACCCGGTCCTGCTCGCGGTCGAGCCAGCCCCGCAGGTCGTCCGGGGTCCGGATGAGTTCGGTGAACTGCCAGCCCCGGCGGCGCACAGTGTTGACCAGGTCGATGGCCAGCGGATCGCCGAGCCAACTCCACCTGACGATGGCCATCGTCACCAGCCTTCGTTATTAACGGTTTTAATGTCGTAAACCGTGAGTATACTCTTATCGTGAAAGTACCTGGCGTGCGGCACGAGGGCGCTGGGCCGAGCGGCC
>DASXJM010000401.1:0-7402 GCA_036497405.1 Streptosporangiaceae bacterium
CCGAGCGACCTCGACGAGGAGGTGAAGCCCGTGGTTGATGGGATTCCCGGTGATGATGAGGCCAACACGGATGAAGTGGCTGATGAGCATCGCGAGGTGCCCACGAGCGGGCCGCCGGTGCTGGCGCTGGAACACGTCAGCAAGTCGTTCGGGGCGGTCAAGGCGGTCATCGACGGGGTCATCGAGCTGCGGGGCGGGGAGGCGCACGCGCTGCTCGGGGAGAACGGGGCCGGCAAGTCGACGATGGTCAAGATGCTGGCCGGGGTGCACCGGCCGGACGGCGGGCGCTTCCTGAGCAACGGGGAGCCGGTGGTGCTGGACGGGCCCGCGGCCGCCATCGACGCCGGGATCGCCATCATCTACCAGGAGCCGACGCTGTTCCCGGACCTGTCGGTGGCGGAAAACATCTTCATGGGCCGTCAGCCGCTGCGGCCGGGACGGCGGATCGACGCCAAGGCCATGACGGCCGAGGCGGACGCGATGTTCGCCCGGCTCGGGGTGCACATCGACCCGGGCCGGATCGCGCGCGGGCTGTCCATCGCCGACCAGCAGCTGGTGGAGATCGCCAAGGCGCTGTCGCTGAACGCGCGGGTGATCGTGATGGACGAGCCGACCGCGGCCCTGTCGGCGGTCGAGGTCGCGCGGCTGTTCGACGTGATCCGGGCGCTGCGGGCGGACGGGGCGGCCGTGCTCTTCATCTCGCACCGGCTGGAAGAGGTGTTTGAGATCTGCCAGATGGTCACGGTCATGCGGGACGGACGGCACGTGGTGACCGCCCCGATCAAGGGCATGTCAGCGGCCGAGCTGGTGCGGGCCATGGTCGGCCGGGAGATGCCGGAGCGGGTCCCGGGCCAGAAGCGGGAACCAGGTGAGGTGCGGCTCAAGGTCGAGCGGCTGACCCGTGAGGGCGTGTTCACCGACGTGTCGTTCGAGGTGCGGGCGGGCGAGATCGTGGCCCTGTCCGGGCTGGTCGGGGCGGGCCGCAGCGAGGTGGCGCGGGCCATCTTCGGCATCGACCGCTATGACGCGGGCGGGGTGACCGCAGGCGGGCGCAAGCTGCGCAAGGCCTCCCCCACCTCGGCCATGACGGCCGGCATCGGCTTCGTGCCCGAGGACCGCCGCCAGCAGGGCCTGGTCATGGAGATGTCGATCCAGCAGAACGTGGCGCTGGCCTCGCTGAACGCGCTGCGCAAGGCCGGCCTCATCCGCGCCTCGGCCGAACGGCGGTTCGCGGCCGATTGGGCGGTACGGCTCAGTGTCAAGTACGGGCAGCTCACCGACCCGGTGTCGATGCTGTCGGGGGGCAACCAGCAGAAGGTCGTGCTGGCCAAGTGGCTGGGGCGCAACCCGTCGATCCTGATCGTGGACGAGCCGACCCGCGGTATCGACGTCGGCACCAAGGCCGACGTGCACAACCTGCTGGACCGGCTGGCCGCTGACGGCATCGCGATCTTGATGATCTCGTCCGAGCTGCCCGAGGTGCTGCGGGTGGCCGACCGGATTCTGGTCATGCGCGAGGGCCGGCTGGCCGCGGAGTTCACCCAGGCCGAAGCGTCCGAGGAGGACATCATGGCGGCGGCGACCGGCCAGCTCGAGGCGCAGGCCCGATGACGGCCACGCTGGCGCCGTCGCGCGAGCCCGGCAGCCCGTCGCCGGCCAGCTCGCGGCGGCTGGCCGAGCGGGTGTTCCGGATCCGCGAGTTCGGCATCGTGGCCGTGCTGATCGTGTTCGTGGCCGTCACCGCGGCCATCCAGCCCCGGTTCCTGAACAGCTCGAACATTCAGTTCGTGCTGGTCGACGCGACCATCTACGCGCTGCTGGCGCTGGGCGAGACGCTGGTGGTGATCACCCGCAACGTGGACCTGTCGGTCGGGTCGGTGCTGGGCATCTCGGCCTACGCCTGCGCCAAGCTGGCCAATCAGGCCCACGGGGTGCCGCTGCCGCTGGTGTTCCTGGCCGGGCTGGGCATCGGGCTCGGCTTCGGGGTGATCAACGGGCTGATGGTGGCGCTGGGCCGGGTGCCCAGCCTGGTGGTCACGCTGGCCACCCTGTACATCATCCGCGGCGTCGACGTGCTCGCGGTCGGCGGCGGCCAGGTGGTGCCGTCGTCGTACTATCCGTCGTTCCTCTCCATGTCGAAGGCCACCGTGCTGGGCATCCCGGACCTGGCCATCGCGGTCGCGGTGCTGGTCGCTCTGGGCTGGTACGCGCTGCGGACGTTCCGGTCCGGCCGCGAGCTGTACGCGATCGGGTCCAACCCGGACGCGGCCCGGCTGGCCGGCATCCCCATGGGCAAGCGGGTGTTCACCGCGTTCGCGATCAGCGGCGCGATCGCCGGGGTGGCCGGGGTGCTGTGGGCGTCCCGCTACGGCACGGTCGACTCCACCGCCGGGTCCAGCTACGAACTGCAGGTCGTGGCGGCGGTGGTGGTGGGCGGGGTGGCCATCTTCGGTGGCAGCGGGAGCGTGGTCGGGGCGGCCATCGGCGCGCTGCTGCTGCAGACGATCAACTCGGCCCTGTACGTGCTCGGCGTCTCGCCCAACTGGGACCAGGCGATCGCGGGCTTCCTGCTGATCCTGGCCATTGTGCTGGACCGGGTCATCTCGCTCCAGCTGACCGCCTCGCTGCGACGGAGGAGTGCCCGCCGTGGAACTTGATGACTTGCGGGCCCGGGTCCGCCCGGCCCTCCGCTGGGAGACCGGCCTGGTCGTGGTGGTGATCGCGATCGTCCTGTTCGGCAACGCGGTCTCACCACAGTTCCTGACCTCCAACAACTTCTTCAACCTGGGCCTGACCACCGGCGAGATCGCGATCATGACGCTGCCGATGGCCCTGATCATCATCAGCGGCGAGATCGACCTGTCGGTCGAGTCGATGCTGGGCATGTCCAGCGCCCTGCTCGGCGTGCTGTACCTGCACAAGCTGCCGATACTGCTGATCTTCGTGATCGTGGCCGTGGTCGGGGCGCTGGGCGGCCTGCTCAACGGGCTGCTGGTGACCCGGGTCGGGCTGCCGTCGCTGGCCGTCACCATCGGCACGCTGGCCCTGTACCGGGGCATCGCGCTGATCCTGCTCGGGCCCAAGACCGTGGCCAACTTCCCCACCACCTACACCGACGTGGGCATCGAGGCCATCCCGCACACCGACGTGCCCTGGTCGATGGGCATCTTCGTCGTGCTGGCGGTGATCTTCGCCATCGTCCTGCACGCCACCCCGTACGGCCGGTCCGTGTACGCCATGGGCGACAACGCCGAGGCGGCGTCGTTCGCGGGGATCCGGGTCAAGCGGATCAAGACCAGCCTGTTCGTCATCTCCGGCCTGGCCTCGGCGCTGGCCGGGGTGCTGTGGACGTTCCGGCTGAACACCGCGGTGCAGGACAACGGCACCGGCCTGTCCCTGGACGTGGTGGCGATCGTGCTGCTGGCCGGGGTGTCGATCTTCGGCGGCAAGGGCTCGATCGCCGGCGTGTTCCTGGCCGTACTGGCCTTCGCCGGGCTGCAGAACGCGTTGCTGCTGACCAACTTCAACCAGGAGGCGACCGGCCTGGTGACCGGCGGCCTGCTGCTGGTCAGCGTGTTCGTGCCCAACGCCGCCATGTTCGTTCGCTATCTCCGCGGAGTCGTGACGCGCTCGGCTCCACGGTCGCCAGAACCAGCCCTATCCATGCCACGAAAGGACACCTAGCATGCGAGCTTTGCTGAGACGGGCGCCATTGGCCGCCTCCACGCTCGTGGTGGCGTCGGCCCTGGCCCTTGCCGCCTGTTCGTCCGGTTCGTCCGGAGGTTCCTCCACGGGCGGCTCGTCCTCGGGCGGATCGTCCGGGACGGCCAAGAAGGGCCTCAAGGTCTTCGTGATCCCGAAGAACCTGGGCAACCCCTACTTCACCACCGCCGACAGCCAAAAGACCGGGGGCGCGATCGCCGCGATCAGCTCCCTCGGTGACACCGGCACCGAGACCAGCGGGAGCGCGGCCACCTCGGCCTCGCAGATCCCGGCCATCCAGGCCGCGATCACCAAGGGCGCCAACGCGCTGGTGGTGTCGGCCACCGACCCGACCGCGCTGTGCCCGACGCTGAACGGCGCGATCAAGCGCAAGATCCCGGTCGTCACCTACGACTCGGACGCGCCCGGCTGCCGCAGCCTGTTCATCAACCAGGCCTCCACCGCGGCCATCGGCACCAGCGAGGTCGACCTGCTGGCCAAGGAGATCGGAAAGTCCGGCCAGATCGGCATCGTGTCGGCGGCGGCCTCGGCCACCAACCAGAACGCCTGGATCAAGTACATGAAGCAGGAGCTGAAGAAGTACCCGAACATCAAGCTGGTCGCCACGGTGTACGGCAACGACGACCCGGCCACCGCGACCCAGGTCACCCAGGGCCTGCTGGAGCAGTACCCGAACCTCAAGGGCATCATCTCCCCGACCACGGTCGGCATCCTGGCCGCCGCGGGCGTGCTCGACAGCGCCAAGTACCGCGGCAAGGTCCAGCTCACCGGGCTGGGCACGCCGGACTCGATGAAGAAGTACGTGTCCGACGGCACGGTCCAGGCGTTCGAGCTGTGGAACCCGGCCAACCTGGGCTACCTGGCCGGCTACGCCGCCGCCGACCTGGCCAGCGGCACGCTCAAGGTCACCCAGGGCGCCACGTTCAAGGCGGGCAAGCTCGGCTCGTTCACCATCGGAGCCGACAACACCGTGCTGCTCGGCCCGCCCACCGTCTTCAACAAGGCCAACATCGGCAACTTCAATTTCTGAGTAGGGAGGGTGGCCGGTGAGAGGGGCCGGTTCACCTTCTCAGTGCGATGACGGCCGGGCGGCCTTCCGCGGGGAGGCCGCCCGGCCCGCGAGAGGATCTGGAAATGCGAGATGTGGCCGGCGTGAAGGCCGCGCTCAAGGCGCAGCGGATCGAGCTGCCGTCGTGGGCGTTCGCCAACACCGGGACGAGGTTCAAGGTGTTCGGCCAGCCGGGGGGGCCGCGCACGGCGCGGGAGAAGATCGACGACGCGGCTCAGGTGCACCGGTTCACCGGGGTGGCGCCGACGGTGGCCCTGCACATTCCGTGGGACCAGGTCAGCGACTACGGGGACCTGGCCAAGCACGCGGCCGGGGCGGGGCTGCGGATCGGCACGATCAACGCCAACGTGTTCCAGGACGACGACTACCGGCTGGGCAGCGTGGGCAACCCGGACCCGAAGATCCGGCGCAAGGCCGTCGCCGCCCTGCTGGAGTGCGTGGATGTGATGGACGCGACCGGCTCCCGCGACCTCAAGCTGTGGTTCGCGGACGGCACCAACTACCCGGGCCAGGACGACCTGCGGACCCGCCAGGACCGGATGGCGGAGGCGCTGGCCCAGGTGTACGGGCGGCTCGGGCCGGACCAGCGGCTGCTGCTGGAGTACAAGTTCTTCGAGCCCGCCTTCTACAGCACCGACGTGCCGGACTGGGGTACGGCACTGACCCACTGCCTGGCTACCGGGCCACGGGCCCTGGTCGTGGTGGACACCGGGCACCACGCGCCCGGGGTCAACATCGAGTTCATCGTGGCCATGCTGCTGCGGGCGGGCCGGCTGGGCGGGTTCGACTTCAACAGCCGGTTCTACGCCGATGATGACCTGATGGTGGGCGCGGCCGATCCGTTCCAGCTGTTCCGCATCCTGTTCGAGGTCCGGGTCGGCGGTGGTTTCGAGCAGGCCACGGGCATCGCGTTCATGCTCGACCAGTGCCACAACATCGAGCCGAAGATCCCCGGCGAGATCCGCTCGGTGATGAATGTGCAGGAAGCCACGGCCAAGGCGCTGCTGGTCGACGCGGACGCGCTGGCCACGGCCCAGCAGGCCGGGGACGTCCTGGGGGCCAACGCGGTGCTGATGGACGCCTACAACACCGACGTGCGGCCGCTGCTGGCCGAGGTCCGGGAGGAAATGGGCCTGGACCCGGACCCGTACCGGGCCTACCTGGCCTCGGGGTATGCCGAACGTATCGTCGCGATGAGGGTCGGCGGTACGCCGGCCAGCTGGTAAAGCGAAGATCAGAACGGACGAGCTGGAAAGCGGAGGGGCAGAACCGATGACCGATGCCAGTGAGGCGGTCCCGGCGCTGATCGAGCGCAGCAACCGCCTGGGCGCCGACCCGCGCAACACCAACTACGCGGGTGGCAACACCTCGGCCAAGGCCGAGGCCACCGATCCGGTCACCGGCCATCCGGTCGAGCTCATGTGGGTCAAGGGCTCCGGCGGTGACCTGGGCACGCTGACCGAGGCCGGCCTGGCCGTGCTCCGGGTCGACCGGCTGCGGGCCCTGGCCGACGTCTACCCGGGGGTGGAACGCGAAGACGAGATGGTGGCCGCGTTCGACTACTGCCTGCACGGAAAGGGGGGCGCGGCCCCGTCGATCGACACCGCCATGCACGGGCTGGTGGACGCGGCCAACGTCGACCACCTGCACCCGGACGCGGGGATCGCGTTCGCCACCGCCGCCGACGGCGAGGCGCTGACCAAGGCCTGCTTCGGGGACCGGGTGGTGTGGGTGCCGTGGCGGCGGCCCGGGTTCCAGCTCGGCCTGGACATCGCGGCCGTCAAGCAGGCCAACCCGCAGGCCATCGGGGTCATCCTGGGCGGGCACGGCATCACCGCCTGGGGCGCGACCAGCGACGAGTGCGAGGCCCGCTCGCTGGAGATCATCCGTACCGCCCAGGCCTATATCGACGCGAACGGCCGTCCGGAGCCATTCGGCCCGGTCATCGAGGGCTTCGAGCCGTTGCCCGCAGCCGAGCGGCGGGCCCGGGCCGCCGCGCTGGCTCCGGTCATCCGCGGGCTGGCGTCGGCCGACCGGCCGCAGGTCGGCCACTTCACCGACAGCGAGGCGGTGCTGGACTTCGCGGCCCGGGCCCGGCACCCGGAACTGGCCGCGCTGGGCACGTCCTGCCCGGACCACTTCCTGCGCACCAAGGTCCGGCCGCTGGTGCTGGACCTGCCCCCGTCGGCACCCCTGGAGGCCGTGATCACGCGGCTGCGGGAGCTGCACGCGGCCTACCGGGAGGACTACCGGGCCTACTACGAGCGGCACGCGGATCCGTCCTCGCCGGCCATGCGCGGAGCCGACCCGGCCATCGTGCTGGTGCCCGGGGTGGGCATGTTCAGCTACGGGGCGGACAAGCAGACGGCCCGGGTGGCGGGTGAGTTCTACGTCAACGCGATCAACGTGATGCGCGGTGCGGAGGCCGTCTCGTCCTACCGGCCCATCGACGAGGCCGAGAAGTTCCGTATCGAGTACTGGGAGCTGGAGGAAGCCAAGCTGCGGCGGCGGCCGAAGCCGAAGCCGCTGGCCACCCGGGTGGCCCTGGTCACCGGCGGCGCGTCCGGGATCGGGCTGGCCACTGCGCGGCGGCTGGCCGGTGAAGGCGCC
>DASXJM010000402.1:0-4080 GCA_036497405.1 Streptosporangiaceae bacterium
GGCAGCGGGGTGAACAACCCCTGCGCGAACCGGTTGCGGGCATCGGCGGGACGCGGCATGGGACTCCTCAGCGCCGGGATTCTCACCTTACTGACCACTATTACGGGGTGCGGACCCCCGCTGGATTGATCTTGCTGCGGCTGTCCCGCCGTGATGTAGTCGTTATCGGTACGGGGGAAAAGGTGGCGGGAGGCTTCACCGATGGCCAGCCAGACCAGTCCCCCGGAGGACGATGCTGCTCCTTCCGGTGCGGGCCTGCCGGAAGCTGACGCGGGCCTGCCGCCGGAATTGGTGTCCGTGCACGACCCGGCCATCGACCGGCCCGACGATGCCGTGGGGCGCAGGCTGGCTCTGCTGGTCGGCGGACTCCTGCCGGCCCAGATCACCACCACCTTTGCCCAGCTGAGCATCGCCGAGGAACTGGGGGAGGCGGGGCGGACGGCCGGCGAACTGGCCGGGGCGCTGAGCCTTCCGGAGCGGCCGCTGACCCGGCTGCTGCGGGCGGCGGGAACGTTCGGCCTGGTGCGGATGGACGCGGACGGGACGTTCGCGGCCACGGCTCTGTCGGACCGGCTGCGCGCGGACGTGCCCGGCTCGCTGCGGGACATGGTCATCGGATTCATGCTCCCGCCGACCTGGGATGCGGTCGGGCGGCTGCCCGAACTGGTGCGCACCGGCGAGCCCGCCGACCCCCAGCTGATGTGGGACTACGTCCGGGCTCACCCCGACGCGGCCACGCGGTTCGCCGGGGCCATGGGGGTACAGACCGCGGCGCTGACCAGGTACCTGCGGACCGCCGGCTACGCCCCGCCGCCGTGCCAGCGGATCGTCGACGTCGGCGGCAGCCGCGGGATCCTGCTGTCCTATCTGCTCCAGGTGGCGCCCATGGCCCGAGGCGTCCTGCTCGACCGGGCCGAGGCGCTGACCCTGGCCCCGTCGGTGCTGACCCAGGCGGGCGTGGAGGACCGGGTCGAGATCGTCACCGGCGACTTCATGACCGAGGTGCCCGACGGTGACCTGCACGTGCTGTGCCACGTGCTGCACGACTGGGACGACGAGATCGCGCTGCAGATCGCCCGCAACTGCTTCCGGGCCAGCCGGCCGGGCGGCAGCCTGGTCGTGATCGAGTACCTGCTGCCGACCCCGCCCGAGCCGTCCCTGTCCTACCTGATGGACGTGTTGATGATGACGGTCGAAGCGGGCGGGGAGCGGACCCGGGAGGACTTCCAGACCCTGATGGGCTCGGCCGGTTACCAGTTCAGCCGGGAGGTTCCGGTGACCAGCCCGGGCCGGACCCTGCCCCAGCGCGTGCTCGAGTTCCGCCGCGTCTGAGCGCGGCCGGCCCGAGCGGTGCTGGCCTCGGGGGCCAAGCCCCCCAGACCCCCCGACGCGAGCTTCGCTCGCCCAGAATCACTGGCTGAACGTGGTGTGGGTGCCGGAGATCGAGATCTGCACGCCGGCCCCGGTCACGCTGACGCCCTGGATGGTCATGCCCGCGGGCAGGTTGGGCATGCTGAACGTGAACTCCTGGTTGTTGCCCAGGGCCGAGATCGGCAGGTCACCGCCGGCCGACACGATCTTGAGCTGGATCTGGTGCGGGCTGGTCCGCGTCACCTGAGCCAGTGCGTCGGTATTGATCGGGCCGATGCTCAGCGTCGCCTTCAGTTCGTTGTGGCCCGCGTTGGACAGCTTGAGCCCGTCGCCGAGCCCGGACGCGTTGCTCAGCCCGGCGAACGTGACCAGCGCGGTGCCGTTGGTCTGGTCCACGGTGGCCCCGCTGAAGCTGGAGTTGACGTGCACGCCGTGCATGGTGGCCTTGACGCTGGCGATCTCCAGCTTGCCTTCCGGGACGTTGCTGGCCGAGATGTCGATCTGGTGGAAGTTCTTCTCCGCGACCTGGGTCAGGAACGGGAAACCCGCGATCGAGACCGACGGCTTGACCGGGAAGCCCGCCGACTTGATCTGGTCGGCGACCTCGTTCTCGGCCAGCTTGACCGCGACCCGGTCGATGACGACCGCCAGCACGAGCAGGATCACGACCACGATGGCCAGGATCTTCAGGCCGCGATGCCGCTTCCGCGGCCGCTCACCGCCATCGGCCTCCCAGCCGGACCAGTCGGTGGCCTGTTCCGGCCGGGCCGGCGGCTGCGGCGTCCGGCCCCAGTCGCCGGCGTAGTTGCCCCGGTTGTCGCGACCCCGGCCGTCGCGGTAGCCGCCCTGGTCGTTCTGGTAGCCACCCCGCTGGTCCTGGTACCCGTCCGCGTACTGATCGCGCTCGTCCTGGTGCCCGCCCGAATGCCGGCCGCGGCCGGGCGGGCCGCCGGAATAACCGTCCCGGTCGCCCGGCCCGTACGGGTCTTGCGGACCCTGTCCACCCGGTGGGCGGTAGCGCGGCGGCTGGTCCGGCCAGCCTGAGGGAACCGGTCGTGTCGGGTCATCGCTCACGCTGATCAGCTCCACTCGGAGGGGGCCTGACGAAGCTTAATGTAATAAACGTGCAATTGAGAAAAGGCAATCGGCGTATTCCGGTTTATGCACGTCACCCCTACACTCGGTAGACATGTCGTCGCTGCGTTCCGGACCGGCGGGGGCTGGCCCGGCCTTGGTTGTTCGTACCCGTCAATCTGACCATCGATTGCAGGCGGGTACCGACTACCGGCTGGGCCGGGATCCGGCGTCCGACATCGTCCTCACTGATGCCCGCGTGTCCTGGAGTCATGCCGTCTTTCGCCATGAACAGGACGTCTGGATACTGGAGGACACTGGAAGTACGAATGGTACATTTGTCGATACCCGGCGTGTGGACCGCATCACCATTAGTTCCGAGTGTGTAATTCGGCTCGGTGACGCGGACGACGGCCCGGTGCTGCGCTGCGAACCGGCCGCCCAGCCGGCGCACGCGCCCACCCAGCTCTCGGGGCCGTCGGCCGGCCTGACCACCGTCCTGGTCGACCCGCCCACGCCGGTCCCCGAGGACGCGGCCGTGGCCCGCGATGAGCTGGGTACGGTGCGCGAAAATCCGGCCCCGGTCCGGCCGCCGGCCGAGCCGGTCCGGATTGACCAGCCGGTAACGCCCGAGGTCAGGCCGTCAGTGCGTGACGATCGGCCTCCGGTGCGTGATGACCGGCCCGCGGCCCGCTTCACCCCGCGGGCCGATCCGCCCGCCGCCCCGGCCCGGCCTCCGGCCGCGCCGCCGGCACCTCCGGCGGGTCCCCCGTCCGGCCGCTCGGGGCCGCCCTCCGGCGGCCGGTCCGGATCGGCCAACGGCACCGGACGCCCGGCCGTCCCGCAGGTCCCGGACGATTACCGGCTCAGCGTCGACCGGCGGCCGACCGCGGTGCTGCCGCTGCCCACGTCCCGGATGCGCATCGGCCGGACCGACGACAATGAGCTCGTCCTTTCCGACCTGAGCGTGTCGAAGCACCACGCTGAATTGCGGAAAACCAGTGACGGAAAGTACCAGATCGCTGACCTGGGCAGCCATAACGGCACTTTTGTCAATGGGCAGCGTGTTACGTCAGCGACACTCACCGAGAAAGACATCGTCGGTATCGGACACGCCACTTTCCGGCTGACCGACGGGGAACTGCGCGAATATATCGATACCGGTGACGTCTCGCTGGTGGCGCAGGATCTGGTGGTAGAGGTCTCCGGCGGGAAGATTTTGCTCGACCATGTGAGTTTTCCGCTCGGCGAGCGGAACCTGGTCGGCATCATCGGGCCCAGCGGTGCGGGCAAGTCGACCCTGCTCGGCGCGCTGACCGGGATGCGCCCGGCCGACCGGGGTGTCGTGCTGTACGACAACCGCGACCTGTACAAGGACTACGACGAGCTGCGGACCCGGATCGGGCTGGTGCCGCAGGACAGCGTCATGCACACCCAGCTGACCACCCAGCGGGCCCTGCAGTACGGGGCGGAACTGCGGTTCCCGCCCGACACCGGGTCCGACGAGCGCAACGGCCGGGTCGAGGAGGTCATGGGTGAGCTGGGGCTGACCCGGCACGCCGACACCCGGGCCGACCGGCTCTCCGGTGGCCAGCTCAAGCGGGTCAACGTCGCGCTGGAGCTGCTGACCAAGCC
>DASXJM010000403.1:0-6332 GCA_036497405.1 Streptosporangiaceae bacterium
CCCCAGCCGCCTCCCACACCGCGGCCAGCGACACCATCACCGCCCACAGCACCGGCTGCACCACCGCAGCCGACTCCAGCCCCGGCGCACCCGGCGCCCCGGCCAGGACCTCCTCCAGGGACCAGTCCACGAACGGGGCCAAAGCCCGCCCGCACTCCGCCAAACGGCCCGCGAACACCGGGGAAGCCGCAGCCAGGTCCCGGCCCATCCCGATCCACTGCGACCCCTGGCCCGGGAACACGAACACCACCCGGCGCTTCTCATCGCCCGGTGCCGACCCGGTCGCCACGTTGGCCGCCGGCTGCCCCGCCGCCAGCGCGGCCAGCCCGGCGGCCAGCTCTTCGCGGTCCGCGCCGGTGATCACCGCGCGATGCTCGAACAGCGACCGGGCCGTCGCCAGCGACCAGCTCACGTCGGCCGGATCCAGCTCCGGGCGAGCAGCCAGATAACCATGGAGGCGCCCGGCCTGGGCGGCCAGGGCCGCGGCTGACCGGCCCGACAGCAGCCAGGCCGGAGCCGGCGCGGTCACCGGGAGCGGCGGGCCGGCCGCCGCTGGACCGCCGGGCTCGGCGGTCTCTTCAGCGGGGGCTTCCTCCACGATGGCGTGGGCGTTGGTTCCGCTGATCCCGAACGCGGAGATCCCGGCCCGGCGCGGCCGCCCGTTCATGGTCCACGGAATCGCATCGGCCAGCAGCCGGACAGCTCCCGACGACCAGTCCACGTGCGGCGACGGGGCATCGACGTGCAGGGTCTGCGGGAGCAGCCCGTGCTGCAGGGCCAGCACCATCTTCATCACCCCGGCCACCCCCGCGGCCGCACCGGTGTGCCCGAGGTTGGACTTGACCGAACCCAGCCAGAGCGGCTGGTCCCCGGGCCGGTCCTGGCCGTACGTGGCCAGCAGCGCCTGGGCCTCGATGGGGTCCCCCAGCACCGTGCCGGTCCCGTGCGCTTCCACCACGTCGACGTCGGCCGCGGACAGCCGGGCGCTGGCCAGCGCGGCCCGGATGACCCGCTGCTGGGAGGGTCCGTTCGGCGCGGTCAGCCCGTTGGACGCGCCGTCCTGGTTCACCGCGCTGCCCCGGATGACCGCCAGGACCGGATGCCGCTGCCGGCGGGCATCGGACAGCCGCTCCAGCACCAGCATGCCGGCGCCCTCCGCCCAGCCGGTCCCGTCGGCCGCCGCCGCGAAGGATTTGCACCGGCCGTCCGCGGCCAGCGCCTGCTGCCGGGAGAACTCGGTGAACGCCGCGGGCGTGGCCAGCACGGCCACCCCCCCGGCCAGGGCCAGGGTGCACTCCCCGGCCCGCAGCGCCTGACAGGCCAGGTGGACCGCGACCAGTGAGGACGAACACGCGGTGTCCACGGTCACGGCCGGGCCCTCCAGCCCGAACGCGTAGGCGATCCGGCCGGAGATGACGCTGCCCGCGTTCCCGGTCAGCGCGAAGCCTTCACCACCCCCGGGCAGGTCCGCGCCGTAGCCCGAGTACGTGGCGCCGGCGAACACGCCGGCCTGGGAGCCGCGGAGCCCTCTCGGGTCCAGCCCGGCCCGCTCGACCGCCTCCCAGGCCACCTCCAGCAGCATCCGCTGCTGCGGGTCCATGGCCAGCGCCTCCCGCGGGCTGATCTCAAAGAACGCCGCGTCGAAGTCGCCCGCCCGGTACACAAAGCCGCCCTGCCCCCGCACCGGGGACCCGCCGCCCGGATCACCGGTCTGGGCGGCCGTGTCCCAGCCCCGGTCCACCGGCAGGTCCGACACCGCGTCGCCGCTGGCGGCCAGCAGTTCCCACAGTTCTTCCGGGCTGCTGGCCCCGCCGGGAAAGCGGCAGCTCATGGCGACCACCGCGACCGGCTCCCGTGACGCCGCGACCAGTTTGTAATTCCGCTGGCGCAGCCGCTCGGTTTCTCTCAGCGATACTCGCAGGGCCTCAAGAAGCTTTTCGGAGGGCATATTCATAGCGGCCTCTTCACGTCGAGTATCATCCGAAATCAGTTTCGTCACTGTGCATGGCCATCCGGATAAGGTCTTCAGCGCCCATCGTTTCGATGGATTCGGCGTTTTCCTGGCCGGCGCCGAATGGGCCGTCCCGGAATTCGGCCAGTTCCAGCAGGGCGTCCATCAGGCCGGCGTCGCGGAATCGGGACAGCGGGACGGACGCCAGCACCTTCCGCAGCGTGCTTTCGTCGCGGTCAGGGCCGTCGCGGCCGGTGTCCGGGAGCACCCGGGTCCGCAGGTCCGCGGCCAGGGCGGCGGGGGTCGGATGGTCGAACACCAGGGTCGCGGGCAGCCGCAGGCCGGTCACGGCGCTGAGCCGGTTGCGCAGGTCCACGGCCGTCAGGGAGTCGAAGCCGAGGTCCTTGAACGGCCGCCCGGCCTCCACCGCTTCCGGTGAGGCGTGCCCGAGCACCGCCGCGGCCTGGGCCCGGACCAGATCGACCAGGGCCCGGTCCCGTTCGGCGCCGGGGAGTTTCCCCAGCCGCTGCCGTAGCGGTTCCCCGGCCTCAGCCGCCATGCCGGGGGCCGGTGGCCGCGGTGGCGTCCCGGCCAGGTCCCGGAGCAGGGCGGGCACACCGGGCTCCCCGGGCGCGGCGGCCGCCGACCGCAGGCCGCCCACATCGAGCTGTACGGGCACCAGCACGGCTTCGTCCCGGTCCAGGGCCAGGTCCAGGAGGGCCAGTCCCTGCCCGGCCGTCATCCCGGTCACCCCACCGCGGGTGATGCGAGCCCGTTCCACGTCGCCGAGGCGGCCGGTCATCGCGCTGGTGTCGGCCCACAGGCCCCAGGCCAGCGAGGTGGCCGGCAAGCCCTGGGCCCGGCGGTGACCAGCCAGTCCGTCCAGGAAAGCGTTGGCCGCGGCGTAGTTCCCCTGACCGGCGCTGCCGAACGTGGCGGCCGCCGATGAGAACAGCACGAACGCCTGGAGGTCCCGGTCCTGGGTCAGCGCGTGCAGGTGCCAGGCCGCGTCCGCCTTCGGGCGCATGACGGTGTCCACCCGCTCAGCGGTCAGCGATCCGGTCACGCCGTCATCGAGGACACCCGCCGCGTGCACCACCATCGTGAGCGGAGCCGTGGCCGGAATCCTCTGCAGCAGCCCGCTCAGGGCGGCCCGTTCCGCCGAGTCGCAGGCAGTGACCTGCACCCCGGCACCAGCCGCGGCCACAGCAGCGGCCAGGCCGGCCGCGCCTGGGGCACCGGGGCCCGATCGGCTCACCAGGATCACCTCGCCGGCCCGGCCGCTGGCGGCCAGATGGCGGGCGACCAGCCCACCGAGAGTTCCGGTGCCGCCGGTGATCAGGACCGTTCCGGTTTCGCGGGGCGGCCGGGTGCCGGGCTCGGCGGCCCGGCCGGCCCGGGCCAGCCGCCGCGCGTACAGGGTTCCTTCGCGGACGGCCAGTTCCGGCTCACCGGCCTGGGCAGCCTCCCGGAGGACCGCGGCGGTGACCTCGCCCGCGGGCAGGTCGGCCAGGATCATGCGGCCCGGGTTCTCGGACTGCGCCGACCGGGCCAGGCCCCAGGCCGCGGCGCCGGCCAGGTCCGTCACCGGTTCGCCGGGCCGGACGGCCAGGGCCTGCTGAGTCACCACGACCAGCCGCGAGGATGCCAGCCGCTCTTCCGCCAGCCATTTCTGGATGGTCGCCAGCAGCCGTGCGGTGGCCACGTGCGCGGCTTCGGCCGGGTCGGCCGGATCGCCCGGGACGGGGCCGGCCCGGACCACGATCTCGTCGGGCACCGGGCCGTCCTCGCCGGCCGCGGCCACGAGCCCGGCGACGTCGGCGTACACGTCCGTACCGGCGGCCAGTCCCGGGATGTCCGGGCCGAGAACCGCCCACCGGCGGCCTGGCTGGCCGCCGGCGGGGCGGCCGGGCACCGGAACCCAGCTGACGGTGAACAGCGAGTCGCTGTGGTGGCCGGCTGTGGCCAGGTGCCCGGCGGGGATGGGCCGGGACACCAGCGACTCGACCGACACCACCAGGGACCCGGTCGTGTCGGTGGCGGTCAGCGACAGTCCGCGGGCGCCGTGCCGGAGGCGGGCCCGCAGCGCGGTCGCGCCGTCAGCGTGCAGAGACACACCGGTCCAGGCGAACGGCAGGCGGATCTCATGATCGCCGGACGGGGGGCCGGCCGGCTCGGGATCCTGGCCGGCCGCATCAAGCAGGGACGGGTGCAGGGCGGAGTCGAGCAGCGCCGGGTGCACGCCGAACGCCTGGGCCGCGGTGGCCGATTCTTCCGGGAGCGAGACCTCGGCGAAGAGGTCGCCCCCGCGCCGCCACGCCGCCCGCAGGCCGCGGAACACGGGCCCGAACTGATACCCGCCGCTGGCCAGTTGCCCGTAGAAGTCGCCGATGGCCAGGGGATTCGCGCCCTCCGGGGGCCACACCTGGAAATCATCCAGGTCCGGGCCGTCCGGTCCCGCCGGCGGGACCGGAGCCAGCACGCCGCTGGCGTGCCGGGTCCACGGGGTCTGCGGCCCGGATTCTTCGGCGCGTGAATGGATGTCCACGGACCGCAGGCCGTACTCGTCCGGGTCGCCGACGAGCACCTGGACCTGCATCGCCGGGCCGGCCGGGAGAATCAGCGGGGCCTCCATGGTCAGCTCTTCGAGCCGGCCGCATCCCGCCTGGTCCCCGGCCAGGACCGCCATCTCGACGAACGCCGTTCCGGGCAGCAGTACGGTGCCCTGCACGGCGTGGTCCGCCAGCCACGGCTGAGCGGTCACAGACAGCCGGCCCGTGAAGACGAGCCCGCCACGGCCAGCCAGCTTCATCCCCGTGGCCAGGAGAGGATGGCCGACGGCAGCCCATCCGGGCGACGACCCAGCGCTGGCGGGGGCGGGCTGGGGCCAGTACCGCTGGTGCTGGAACGCGTAGGTGGGCAGGCCGATCCGCCGCCCGGCGGGCAGCACAGCGGCCCAGTCGACGGCGACGCCGTGCACGTGGGCTTCGCCCAGCGAGGCCAGCAGGCGCACCAGGCCGCCGTCGTCGCGGCGCAGGGTCCCGGTGGCCAGGACCGGGACATCCAGTTCGTCGAGGGTGCTGGTGATGGCGGCGGTCAGGACCGGGTGGGGGGAGATTTCCAGGAACGCCCCGTGCCCGTCCTCCGCCAGGGTGTCCAGGGCCGACGTGAACTGGACCGGGGCCCGCAGGCTGTCGTACCAGTACCCGGCGTCCAGGCCCGGGCCGTCCACCGGCTGCCCGGTCATCGCCGACACCATCGGGATCTGCGCGGCCTGAGGAGCGATCCCGGCCAGCGCGCCAAGGATCTCCCCGCGAATGGCCTCGACCTGGCCGGTGTGGGACGCATAGTCCACGGCGATCATCCGGGTCCGCACCCCGGCCGCCGCACACTGGGCGGCCAGTTCCTCCAGCGCGGCCGGTTCCCCGGCGACCACGGTGGCGGCCGGACCGTTGACCGCCGCCACCGACACCCGCTCCCCGAAGGCGCCGATCCGGTCCGCGACCACGGCGGCCGGCCCGGCGACCGACAGCATCCCCCCATGCCCGGCCAGCACCGACAGCGCCCGGCTCCGCAGGGCCACGACCTTGGCCGCGTCCTCCAGCGACAAGATCCCGGCCACACACGCCGCCGCGATCTCCCCCTGCGAATGACCCACCACCGCATCCGGGGTGACCCCGGCCGCCTGCCAGGTCGCAGCCAGGGACACCATGATCGCCCACAGCACCGGCTGCACCACCGACGCCGCCTCCAGCCCCGGCGCCCCGTCCGCCCCGGCCAGCACTTCCTCCAAAGACCAGTCCACGTACGGGGCCAAAGCCTGCCCGCATTCGGCCAACCGGGCCGCGAACACCGGCGACACCTCAGCCAGCTCCCGGCCCATCCCCGCCCACTGGCTCCCCTGACCCGGGAACACGAACACCGTCTTGCCCGGGCCGGCCACCGGCACCACCCCGGCCGCCAGGCTGGCGGCCGGCTCGCCGGTGGCGAGCGCGCTCAGGGCCGCGGTCAGCTCGTCGCGGTCTGAACCGGTGATCACCGCCCGGTGGTCGAACACCGACCGGGTCGTCGCCAGCGACCAGGCCACATCGGCCGGGGCCAGGTCTGGCCGCGCGGCCAGAAAGTCATGCAGGCGAGCCGCCTGGGCCGCCAGGGCCGCCCCGGACCGGGCCGACAGCAGCCAGGCCCAGCCCGCCGGGCTCGGACCCGAGCCCGGCACCGGCTCGCTGGGTCCCCCGGCCGGTGCTTCTTCGATGATCGCGTGGGCATTGGTCCCGCTGATCCCGAACGCGGAGACGCCGGCCCGGCGCGGGCGCCCTTCACCAGCCGCCCACGGAACCGCTTCGGCCAGCAGCCGGACCGCTCCCGCCGACCAGTCCAC
>DASXJM010000404.1:0-10060 GCA_036497405.1 Streptosporangiaceae bacterium
GGTGCTGCCGGTGCGGGCCTTGCGCACGTGGATCTGGGCCGGGATGCGCTGGCGCAGCTCGGCGACGTGGCTGACGATGCCGACCAGGCGGCCGCCTTCGCGGAGGCCGTCGAGGACGGTCATGACCTCTTCCAGGGTGTCTTCGTCGAGGGTGCCGAAGCCTTCGTCGACGAACAGGGCCTCGATGGTGACGCCGGCCGCCTCGGCGGTCACCACGTCGGCCAGCCCCAGGGCCAGGGCCAGGCTGGCCAGGAACGTCTCGCCGCCGGACAGCGTGCTGGTGTCGCGTTCCAGGCCGGTCCAGGCGTCGAGAGCGACCAGGCCGAGGCCGGACCTGCCGCCGCCGCGGCGGGTGTCGGTGTGAGCCAGCCGGTAGCGGCCCGCGGTCATGGTCGCCAGCCGGTGGCTGGCGGCCTCGGCCACCTCTTCCAGGCGCGCGGCCAGCACGAACGCCGACAACGTCATGCGCAGGGCGTTGGCCCCCAGGCCGGCGGCCAGATCGGCCAGCTGGCGGGCTTCGGCGGCCCGGTCCCGCAGCGGCTGCCGGGCCGCGATCTGATCGGCGAACGTGGGGGCCAGCTCGGCCAGGGCCGCGGCCCGGTCGCGGGCTGAGCTGTGCGCGCCGACCGCCTGGTCATGCTGGCCGGCCGCCAGCCGGACCTGCTCCTGCGCCGCAGCCAGGTCGGCGGGCGGGTCCAGCTCGACATCCAGGGCCGGGTCGGCCAGCTGGGAGTCGATGGCGGCGGCTTCGGCTTCGTGGGCGCGCAGGGTTTTCTCCTGTCCTTCGCGCCAGGCGGGCTCGCGGAACGCGGCCTGGGCCGCGGCCACGTCCGGGAAGCCGGAGGCGACTGCGCCGCTTTTTGCCTCGGCCTCGGCGGTGGCGGCGGCCGCGGTAGCGGCGGTGACCGCTTCGGCGGCCCGGGCCGCGGCGGCCAGCGCGTCGGCCAGCTGGGTGGCGGCGGCCAGCGCGGCGTCCAGGTCCGGGGCCCCGTCCAGCTGGCTGGCCAGGGACGCCCGGTGCGCGGCGGCCCGGCCGCGGGCGGCCTCGGCCTCGGCGGTGGCGGCGTTGCGCTGCTCGGTCAGCGCGCTCAGCCGGTTCTCGGTCTGGGTGACGGCCGCGCGCAGCGCGGTCAGCTCGGTTTCGAGCCGCCCGAGCTGATCGCCGCGGACGGCCAGCTCGACGGCCTGACCCTCCCGGGTGTCGGCGGCCACGGTCAGGTCGGCGGCCAGCTCACACAGCCGGTCCACGGTGCCTATGGCCGGAATAGTGTTCAGCGGCGGCGGGGGCGCCTCGAACAGGGTGGGCTGCAGCAGGTCCCCGGGCTCGTCGGGGTCGCCGGACACGGTCATGGCGTCGACCAGGGCCGCGTCCTCGCGCAGCACCGGCTCGCTCACGTCGGCGGTGATGAGCCGGGCGGTCATGTCTCCCATCCGGGCCACCACGATGGCCAGCTCGCTGTCCAGCTTGGCCACGGCGTCCTTGGCCGCCTCGGCTTCGGCGAAGGCGCGCTCTTCCTCGGCGTGGGTGATGCGCCGGCCCTGCAGCTCGGACGGGTCGGGGTGGTCCAGGGAGCCGCAGACCGGGCAGGGGCTGTCGTCGGTCAGCCGGGCGGCCAGCTCACCGATCATCCCGTCGATCCGCTCGCCGCGCAGTCGCAGCGCGTACTCGCGCAGGTCGCTGGCGTGCTCGCGGGTCGTGGTGCGCTGTTCGCGCAGGTCGCGGACGCCCGCGCAGTCGTCGGCCAGCTGCGCGGCGTCGGCGGCCGCGGCCCGCAGCCGCTCGGCCTCGGCCCGGGTGGCCGGCAGCTGGGTGGCGGCGCGCTGGGCCGCGTTCCGCTGCTGTTCCAGCCCGGTCAGCTCGGTCCGCTGGCCGGCCAGGATCTGCCCGGTCTGCTCCAGGTCGCGGGCCCGGTCGGCGGCGCGCCCGCTGGCCCGGGCGGCGGCCGCGTCCTCGGTGGCGGCCTGCTGGTCCACCGCGGACAGGGCCTTCAGGCGGCCGGAGTGCTGGCGGCGCTCGGCTTCGGCGGCGGTGAACTCGGCCGCCCCGGCCTGCTCCGGCAGCCCGGCGGTGGCGGCCGCGGACCGGGTATGGATGGCAACCTCGGTGGCGTTGGCAAGAGCCACGCGCCGACCTTCGGCAAAAGTAATGACGGAAGCGACGACGGCGGCCCGCTCGGCGGCGGCGAGTTCCTGGCGCAGCGCGGCCCGCTGCGGGGCGGCGGCCTGCAGGTCATTACGGCGGGTCAGCAAGGCGGCGCGGCGCTGCTGGCGGCCGGCCTGCTCGCGGACGGTGGCCTCGGCGGCGCGGGCCCGGTCCAGGGCCGCGCGGGCGCTGGTGACGGCTCCGGCCGCGGTCGCGGCCTCGGTGGCGGCCGCCGCGGCCAGGTCGCTGGCCCAGGCCGCGGGCAGTTCGGGCCCGTCGTCCTCATCGGTCCGGGGCTCGTCCTGGGGCACGCCGGCCACCTGGGCGATCCGGGCCGCCAGCGTGGTCAGGGCCTGGTCGGCCTCGGCCACCCGCTCACGGGTGGTGCGCCGCCGGTCGGCCAGCCAGTCCTCGACCGAGCGGAACCGGTCGGTGCGGAACAGCTTCTGCAGCAGGGCGGCCCGGTCGGCCGCGTCGGAATGCAGAAACTTGGCGAACTCTCCCTGCGGCAGCAGTACGACCTGGAAGAACTGCTCGGCCGACATGCCCATCGCGTCGGCGATCTCGCGATCGGCTTCGTTGGCCCGGGTCGACACCGCCTGCCAGCGACCGCCGTCGGTCTCCTCCTCGACCAGGACCCGGGCCGGTTCGGTGGTGACCCCGTGGCCATGTTTCTTGGGCCGGGTCTGCTGGGGGTTGCGGGTGATGCGCAGATGCCGGGCGCCGATCGTGGTCTCGAACACGACCTGGGTCCGGACGTCGGCGGGCGCGTGATCGGACCGCAGCCGCCGGGTCTTGTTGCGCTCCCCGGCCACCCGGCCGTACAGGGCGAAGCCGATCGCGTCCAGCAGCGTGGTCTTGCCCGCGCCGGTCTCCCCGTGCAGCAGGAACAGCCCGGAGTCGGCCAGCGCGTCGAAGTCGACCTCGGCGGTGCCGCCGAACGCGCCGAACGCGGTCACCTCGAGCCGGTGCGGGCGCATCAGTCCTCGCCCTCGGACCGGCGGGCGGCGTCGAAGGCGGCGACCAGGAGGTCCCGCTCGCCGTCGGTGACCGCGCGGCCGCGGACGTGACGGACGAACTCGGCCGCGACGGCCAGGTCATCACGGCCCTTGACCCGGGACCGGTAGGTACCGCCGTCGCCTTCGTTTCCATCCGGTTCGAAGGCCAGCACCAGGACATGCGGGAACCGCCGGCGCAGTTGCTCCATCGCGCCCTCCGGGCGGCCGTTGTCGGTCAGCACCACGGACACGAAGTCGTCCTCGTTCCCGGCGTAGGCCGGTGAGGTGAGCAGGTCGGACAGGGTGCCGCGGAGCACGGACAGGCGGCGGAACTCCGGCGCCGGGACCCGTTCCACCTGTACCTGGCCGTCGCCGTCGAGGTCGACCAGCCAGGAGCCCTTGGCCTGGCGGGCTTCGGAGAACGAGTACGGCAGCGGGGAGCCGCTGTAGCGGAGCCGCTCGGTCAGGGTCTGCGGGCCGTGCAGATGCCCGAGGGCGGTGTAGCCGAACCCGTCGAACAGGGCGGCCGGCACCCGGCCGACCCCGCCGACCGAGATGTCCCGCTCGGACTCGCTGGCTTCACCGCCGGTCACCCAGGCGTGGGCCATGACCACCGAGCGGGCCCCGTCGCGGGTGGCCAGGTCGGCGCGGATGCAGTCGGTGGCCCGGGTCAGCACGCCCTGGTGGCCGCGGGGCACGTCGGCGGGCTCGCCGGGGCCGGGCGGCAGTTCGTGGCGGACGGCGTCGGGCTCCAGGAAGGGGACGCCGTAGATCGCGACCGGGCCGTGCTGATCGGCCAGCAGCACCGGCTGGGCCAGCGAGCCGGCCCGGGTCCGCAGGTACACCCCGGCCTGGTCGACCAGGGCGCTGGCGAACCCGAGCCGCCGGGCCGAATCGTGGTTGCCGCTGATCACGACGACCCGGGCGCCCGCGTCGCGCAGCCGGGCCAGGCCGTCTTCGCACAATGCCACCGCGTCCACCGGCGGGATGGCCCGGTCGTAGACGTCACCGGACACCAGCACGGCGTCGATCCGCTCGGATCTGACCGTCTCGACCAGGTGGTCCAGGTACCTGGCCTGGGCCTCGCGCAGGTCGGCCCGGTGCAGCGTGCGGCCAAGGTGCCAGTCGGACGTGTGCAGCATCCGCATGTCTGGGAACGCTAGCGGCCGGGTCCGACAACCGCAGCGCGACACACCCAACGCACAGGGTGATTTGTCCGGATTCACCGGCGGAGCGCCCGCAGCCGGAAAATATCCCGGGGAATTTCAGGGGCCCGAAGATTATTGTTAGCTAGCGAAACCATGAGACTCGCAAACATTCTGCGACGCCCAGGCCGAGGTGGGCGCTTGGCCCGGGTGGCTGAAGCAGATCAGACCCGGGGGCCCGAAACACCAGAGGACCGTTGGCTGCCGCGGCTGACCGGCTACTGCTGGCACTACCGCCGTAACTTCCTGCTGGCGCTGACCGGCGCGGTGATGGCCACCGTCTTCGCGGCCGTCATCCCGCTGCTGCAGCGGAACATCATCGACGACGTGATCGTGACCCACCGGAGCTCGATCTGGCCGCTGGCCATCTCGCTGCTGGCGGTGGCGGTCGCGCAGTTCGCGTTCACCTTCATGCGCCGGTGGGCGGGCGGGCGCCTGTCCCTGGACGTGCAGCACGACCTGCGGACCGACATGCTCGGGTCGCTGACCCGGCTGGACGGGGCGCGGCAGGACGAGATCCACACCGGGCAGCTGGTCAGCCGGTCGATCTCCGACATCAACATGATCCAGTCGCTGCTGTCGTTCCTGCCCATCACGCTGGGCAGCGCGCTGCTGCTGGTGGTGTCGGTCGTCATCATGTTCTTCCTGTCGCCGCTGCTGGCGCTGATCGCGCTGGCGGTGGGGCCGGCCTTGTGGTTCATCGCGCTGCGGTCCCGGCGCAAGCTGTTCCCGGCCAGCTGGCACGCGCAGCAACAGGCCGGCGAGGTGGCCGCGATCGTGGACGAGACGGTCGGCGGGGTCCGGGTGGTCAAGGGCTTCGGGCAGGAGGAGCAGGAACTCGAGCGGATGGAAGGCGCCAGCTCGGCGCTGTACGCCTCGCGGGTGCGCCTGGCCCGGATGATGGCCCGGTACAACCCGGCGCTGCAGGCCGTGCCCACGCTCGGCCAGGTCGGCATCCTGGCCCTGGGCGGCTGGCTGGCCATCCGCGGCAACATCACCCTCGGCACGTTCCTGGCCTTCTCCAGCTACCTGGCCCAGATGGCCGGCCCGGTCCGGATGCTGACCGCGCTGGTCACCATCGGGCAGGAGTCGCGGGCGGGCGTGATCCGGGTGCTGGAGGTCATCGACTCCGAGCCGGTCATCACCGACCGGCCCGGCGCCGAGCCGCTGCCCGCCGACGCCAACGGCATCGAGTTCGACGACGCGCGGTTCGGTTACGTGCCGTCCCAGCTGGTGCTGCAGGGCCTGTCGCTGCGGGTGGCCGCGGGCGAGACCATGGCCGTGGTCGGTGCCTCGGGGTCCGGCAAGTCCACCCTGTCGCTGCTGCTGCCCCGGTTCTACGACGTGAGCGGCGGCTCGGTCCGGGTCGGCGGGCACGACGTCCGCGACGTGACCCGCGACTCGCTGCGAGCCTCGA
Organism: Streptosporangiaceae bacterium; assembly: GCA_036497405.1. GTDB lineage: Bacteria > Actinomycetota > Actinomycetes > Streptosporangiales > Streptosporangiaceae > Bog-532. The sequence goes on from DASXJM010000404.1 coordinate 5,764, forward strand.
TCGGCCTGGTCATGGAGGAGAGTTTCCTGTTCTCCGACACCGTGCGGGCCAACATCGCCTACGGGCGCCCGAACGCCACCGACGAGCAGGTGCTCGCGGCCGCGCGGGCGGCCGAGGCCGACGAATTCATCACCGAGCTGCCCGACGGCTACGACACCGTGATCGGCGAGCAGGGCCTCACCCTGTCCGGCGGTCAGCGGCAGCGGGTCGCGCTGGCCCGGGCGCTGATCACCGATCCGCGGCTGCTGCTGCTGGACGACGCGACCTCGGCCATCGACCCCCGGCTCGAAGCCGAAATCCACGCCACCCTGCACCGGGTCATGCAGGGCCGGACCACGCTGCTGATCGCGCACCGGCGGTCCACCCTGAACCTGGCCGACCGGATCGCCGTGATGGACGGCGGGCGCGTGGCCGACGTGGGCACCCACGAGGAGCTGACGCAGCGGTCGCCGCTGTACCGGCTGCTGCTGTCCGGGCCCGGCGACGACGTCGAGGGCATCGGCGTCGGCCTCGATGAGGAGCTGGCCCGGTACGAGCAGCGCCAGCTCGATGGGGCCGGGATCACGCCCGAGCTGTGGGACAAGTCCAAGGCCCCGGACAGCGTGCTGCGGGCCGACCGCGGCACCGGCGGCGGTGGGCACGGGTACACCGGGGCCATCGCCAGCGCCCCGCCCTCCCCCGAGCTGCTGACCCAGGTCGAGGCGCTGCCGCCCGCCCGCGACGTGCCCGAGGTGGACCAGGCCACGGCCCGGTCCGGGGACCGGAACTTCACCCTGCGACGGCTGCTCAAGCCGCTGGCGGCGGCCCTGGTCATCGGGCTGGTGCTGGACGGCCTGGACGCGCTGGCCCAGCTGGCCCTGCCCGCCCTGACCCGCAACGGCATCGACAACGGCGTACAGACCAAGGCGCTGGGCGCGGTGCTGGTGGTGGCGCTGATCGGTCTCGGCGTGGCCGGGGCCGACTGGCTGGTCAACATCGGCGAGACCCTGGTCGTGGGGCGCAACGGTGAGCGGCTGCTCTACACCCTGCGGGTCAAGATCTTCGCCCAGCTGCAGCGGCTCGGGCTGGACTTCTACGAGCGGGAGCTGGCCGGGCGGATCATGACCCGGATGACCACCGACGTGGACGCCCTGTCCTCGTTCTTCCAGACCGGCCTGGTCACCATGGTTAGCTCGCTGCTGACGTTCTTCGGCGTGCTGATCGCGATGCTGATCATCAACGTCGAGCTGGGCCTGATCGTGCTGGCCATCATGCCGATCCTGATCGTGCTGACCGTGCTGTTCCGGTCCAAGGCGTCCAAGGCCTACCAGGACTCGCGGGAAAAGGTCAGCGTGGTCAACGCGAACTTCGCGGAGAACGTGGCCGGGCTGCGGGTGACCCAGGCCTACCGGCGGGAGGGCCGCAACCACGAGCGGTTCGCCGAGCTGAGCGGCTCCTACCGGGACGCACGGATGCGGGCCCAGCGGCTGATCGCGCTGTACTTCCCGTTCGTGCAGACGCTGTCGACGATCGCGGGCGCCATCGTGCTCATCGTGGCCACCGGCCAGGTGCGCAGCGGCGCGCTGACCGCGGGCGCGCTCATCGCCTACCTGCTCTACATCGACATGGTGTTCGCGCCGATCCAGGAACTGTCGCAGGTGTTCGACGGATACCAGCAGGCCGTGGTCGGGCTGCGGCGGATCAAGGAGCTGCTGCGGCTGCCCACATCCACGCCGGAGGCGGCCGCGCCGCGGATGGTGACGCGCCTGGACGGGCGGATCGAGCTGCGCGACGTGCGCTTCGGTTACGAGAACTCCAACCGGGACGCGATCGACGCGGTCTCGCTGATGATCGAGCCGGGTGAGACCGTGGCCATGGTCGGCCAGACCGGCGCGGGCAAGTCCACCCTGGTCAAGCTCATCGCCCGGTTCTACGACGTGACCGGCGGGGCCGTGCTGGTGGACGGGATGGACGTCCGTTCACTGGACCTGGCCTCCTACCGGCACCGGCTGGGCGTGGTGCCGCAGGAGGCGTACCTGTTCGCCGGCACAGTCCGGGACGCGATCGCCTACGGGAGGCCGGCGGCTTCCGATGCCGAGGTGGAAGCGGCGGCCCGGGCCGTGGGGGCGCACGAGATGATCTCCCGACTGACCGGCGGCTACTACCACGAGGTCACCGAGCGGGGCCGGAACCTGTCGGCCGGGCAGCGGCAGCTGCTGGCCCTGGCCCGGGCCCAGCTGGTCGACCCGGACATCCTGCTGCTGGACGAGGCCACGGCCGCTCTGGACCTGGCCTCGGAGGCGGCGGTCAACCGGGCGACCGAGGAACTCGCGGCGCGCCGGACCACCATCGTGGTCGCGCACCGCCTCACCACGGCGGCTTCGGCCGATCGGATCGTGGTCATGGACGGGGGCCGCATCGCCGAGATCGGGTCCCACGATGAGCTGGTCCGGGCCGGCGGCGTCTACGCCAGCCTGTGGGAAGCCTTCACCGGCGACACCGAACTGGTGGCCTGAGGTCCGGGAGCTCCTGCCCTGGAGCTCCCGGCCGGGGCGGTCGGGGATGCTGCTTGACTCGTAAAGCTAATTAGATTAGCTTTATGGCTACTTGACTTAGCTTTTGGAGGATGAGATGACCGAGTTCCTGGAGATCAGCGGCGGGCGGATCGCTTATGACGTGGCCGGGGAGGGGCCGCCGATCGTGCTGGCGCACGGCATCGGCGACCGCCGGCAGGCCTTCCGGTTCATGGTGCCGGAACTGGTGCAGGCCGGATTCCGGGTCGCGGCGGCGGACATGCGCGGGCACGGCGAGTCGAGCATGGGCGACTGGAAGTCGATCTCCCGCACCGACGTGGCCGGCGACCTGGTCGCGCTCATCAGGCACCTGGGCGGGCCGGCTGTCATCGTCGGGCACTCGCTGTCGGGCGGGGCGGCCACCATCGCGGCCGCGACAGCGCCGGAGCTGGTCAGCGGCGTCGTCGAGGTGGGCCCGTTCACCCGCAAGGTCCAGTACGACCTGGGCGGCCTGCTGCGGATCCGGCGCTACCGCCGTGGCACGCTGCTGCTGGCCGGGGTGCTGATGCTGCGCAGCATGAACGACTGGTTCCGGTACCTGGACGTGGCCTACCCCGAGAGGCCGGCCGACTACGACGCCTACATGGCGGCGCTACGGGCCAAGCTGTCCGAGCCGGGGCGGATGGCCGAGTTCCTCAAGACGCTGAAGACCTCACCGGCCGACGCGGGCGAAGCGCTGCCCCGCATCTCGTGCCCGGCCCTGGTCATCATGGGTGACGAGGACCCGGACTGGGCCGACCCCCGGGCCGAGGCCGAAGGGATCGTGGCCGAGATGCCCGCCGGGCTCGGTGCCATCGCGATGCTCAAGGGGGCCGGGCACTATCCTCACGCGCAGTGCCCCGATGAGGTCACCGGGCTGATCAGCGCCTTCATCCGGGATCGCGTCCGCGCCTGAACGGTGCCGGGGGCCAGGAAAGCAAGGGAGGGGCGAGCGTGCCGAGAGCCGGGCTGAACCGCCGCGACGTGATCGCCGCGGCGGCCGAACTGGCCGACGAGGTCGGTTTCCAGCAGCTGACCATGGGGCTGCTGGCTCAGCGGCTCGGCATCCGCACACCCTCGCTGTACAAACACGTCACCGACCTGGCCGACCTCAAGCACGGTGTAGCCATCCAGGCCATGGCCGCAGTAGGCGAAGAGGTGCGCGACGCCGTGGCGGGCCGGTCCGGCCGGGACGCGCTCACCGCCCTGCTCGGCACCATGCGGTCCTACGCCATGACGCACCCGGGCCGGTACGCCGCCGCCAACAGCACGCTGCGCACCGGCCCGGACGATCCGCTGCTGGCCGCGAGCAACCGCGTCATCGACTCCATCTCCGCTGCGTTGCGTGGCTACGGCATCGCGGACGCGGACATGGTGCACGCCATCCGCACCATCCGCAGCACCATTCACGGGTTCGCTCTGCTCCAGGAGACGGACGGCTTCCAGTGGAGCGCGGACCCGGCCGACACCTTCGACTGGATGATCCAGTTCATCGACCGGGGTCTGAAGGCCAGCCGCTGAGGTTGCGGGCCGGGCTACAGCTCGATCGCCAGGCTGCTAAGGCGCTGGCCTCGGCGGCGACGCGGACGGCGGCCAGGTTGAGGAAGCCGGTGGCGCGCTGGAACACGTCGGCGATGGCCTGGCCGGCCAGCCAGGCCTGGTAGGCCTGGTAACGATCCTGCTCCCAGGACCGGACGTCGTCCGGCAGCTGGCTGAAGGCGGGCTCGGGGATGCTGTTCCAGCACCAGGCCGCGGTGACGCCGGAG
>DASXJM010000405.1:0-4114 GCA_036497405.1 Streptosporangiaceae bacterium
TCCTGCAGGACGGCCAGGGCCTCGTCGACGCGCTGGAAGAGGTCGGCGTTGATCTGGTCGTCACGGTAGGCAGCCCAGTCCCAGGGGGCGGTCACCGCCATGATGGCGCCGAAGATCGCCCCTGAGGCGGTCCGGACCCGCAGGTCGTCTGGGCTGAGGCCGGTGCGCTTGGCCATGGCCCCGGCCATCATCGTCACGGTGCGGGCGAAGTCGTCCATGGCCCGGGCCCGGATCTCGGGGACGGTCATGCCCAGCTCGGCCGTTTGCCGGAGCCGGGTCCACTGCTCCGGGGTGAAACCGGCCGACACGGTCCGCATCGAGGCCCGGATGGCGGCGACCATGCCCAGTTCCCGCGGCTGCTGCTCTATGGCCTCCACCAGCGCCGGCTCCATGTCGTCCTGCAGGACGACGTCTTCCTTGGTCGGAAAGTAGCGGAAGAAGGTACTCGGCGAGACCTCGGCTGCCGCGGCGATCTGCTCGACCGTGGTGGCCTGGTAGCCCTGCTCCCGGAAGAGCCGCAGCGCCTCCTGGCGGATGGTGGCCCGGGTCCGGGCCTTCTTCCGCTCGCGCAGGCCGGCCGGCTCGCCGGAAGCAGGGCTGACTGTCTCGGTCATAGTCCCAATTCTGCCCGCTGGGCTGGTGATTCATCAGTAGCGGCCAGGGTCGTGTCGGGCGGGGCCGCCCCGTCCTGGCTGACCCCACCCGGGCCGGCACTGTCGCGGCGGGTCCGGCGGGGCAGGAACGTCACCGCCAGCAGCGCGCTGGCCAGGGCGATGCCACCGCACACCCACAGCATGACGTCCAGGCCGTGCACGAACGAGTCCCGCGTCGCCGTCAGCAGCGCCGCCGAGTGCACCTTCTGGGCCACGGTCACGCCGGCCTCCACGCCGTTCTTGGCCGCGTTGGTCAGCGCCGTGGGCAGGCCGGCCCCGGTCAGGCGGCTCTGGTAGACGTTGTTCAAGATCGTCCCCAGGACCGCGACCCCGATCGTGGCCCCGACCTGGCGCATGGCCGTGATCAGCGCCGACCCCCCGCCGCTGCGCTCGGCGGACAGCGCCCCGAGCGCGGCGTTCATCGCGGCCGGCATGGCCAGGCCCAGGCCGAGCCCGGCCACCGCGAACCAGGCCGCGGTGAACCCGGTGCTGCTGCCGGTCCTGGTGAACGCGCCGATCGCCAGCCCCACCGCCATCACCGTGTAGCCGATGGCGACCATGAACCGGGCCGTGGCCAGCGGCTCGCGTGGGTCCCCGGCCTCGTCCTTACGCGGGCTCTGCAGCCGGGTCCCGCCGATCATGCCGACCAGCATGCCACCGATCATGGGCAGCAACTGGAGGCCGCTGTGCAGGGCGTTCACCCCGTGCACGGCCTGGAAGTACTGCGGCATCGCGAACAGGATCCCGAACATCGCGAACGAAACCAGGGTGGCCAGGATCGTGCCCCAGGCGAATCCGGCCGAGCGGAACAGCGGCAACTCGATCAGCGGCCGCACCCGGGGCCGGCCACCGGTCCCGAGGCCCAGCCGGGTGCTGCTGGCGGTCAGCCGCCGCTCCCAGCCGATCAGCCCGGCCAGCACCAGCGCGCCGGCCACGATCGTGCCCAGCGCGGCCGGGTCGGTCCAGCCATCCTGCCCGGCTTTGATGAAGCCGTAGGTCACCGCGATCAGGCCCGCGCTGGAGATCAGCACGCCGACCAGGTCCAGCCGCGGCCGCTCGGTGCTGCGCGACTCCGGCATCAGGAAGGCCACCGCGATCAGGGCGAACACCACGACCGGCACGTTGATCAGGAACACCGAGCCCCACCAGAAGTTGTCCAGCAGGGCGCCACCGACCAGCGGCCCGATCGGGAAGCTGAGGAAGATGGTGGACGCCATCACCGCGGTCGCCTTCTGCCGCTCCTCCGGCTTGAACAGGACCGGAATGATGGCCAGGGCCAGCGGCATGATCGCGGCCGCGCCGAGCCCGAGGACGGCCCGGGCGGCGATCAGCTCACCGGAGCCGGCCGCGTAGGCGCAGGCCGCCGAGCTGATGCCGAACACCGCCAGCGAGGTCATCAGGACCTTCTTGCGCCCCAGCCGGTCGCCCAGCAGTCCGGCGGGCAGCACCACGGCCGCCAGGACCAGGCTGTAAGCGTCGTTGAACCACTGGAGGTCGCTGCTTGACGCGTGCAGGTCGTTGGCGATGGTCGGCAGGGCCAGGTTGAGAACCGTCAGGTCCAGCCCCACGACCAGCATGCTCATTGCCACGGCGATCAGTGCCCACCAGCGGCGGACCCCGCTCACCCCCGTCGTAACCATGACGGTCACATCCTTTCGATTGCCCCTCTAAAAAGATAGCCACTGTCAAATTCGATGGCAAGTCAATTTCGGCTGGGCCCCGTTTGGCTGGAACAGTCGTTCACCGAACCCGACGATTCCGGTCGCGACTCTGTGAGCCGGGGCGGGACGGGACGTCCATGATCCGGTCACCGGCGCCCGTGGCGATCCCGGTGATAGACCGTCAATGCCGGGCAATCCGCGGGCCGAGTTTCGAGGGACGCGCCCCCTCGTAGGCGAGGGCGCGTCATGATGGGGGCTGCCGTGGCGCGCCCAGGCGCGTCGGCAGGTTCCGCGCGCATGGCCCGCTTACATCGCTCGAGCCGGACGGCATCCCGCCGCTCGTGTCCCCTCCACGGGCGGTGGGGCCGCTCTGGCTCCGCCGCCGGGCGCGGGCGGACTCCAGGAGGGCCGGTCGCCATCGGCCAAGGCGGTCAGGGCCCGTCCGATCTCGGCTCGCCAGCGCAGGCGGGTCCGGGTGGCCGCGGCCCGGCGCAGCCGCCGGACCGTGGTGAGCTGGCGGCTGACGGCCCGGCTCAGCCAGGTGAACGCCTCGCTGGCCGTGGCCGACTTCTGAGTCAGGTCGATCACCGTGTCGTCGATCCCGGTCCGCGGTGGCCCCGGGCCCCGGCTGACGCTCCGGCCACCGTGCGCCGAGCGATGGACCGCGATCCCCGTCATGGCTCCGTCCCGGGCCGGATTGCGGTGGGCCGGGACCGTCACGTGAATGGCCGGGGCGGGCTCGCTGATCAGGCCGCCCAGCTCGGCGGCGGTCTCGTGGCTGAGCACCGCTCCGGAGCCGGCCCGCAGCAGCGCGGCCCAGAGCAGTGCCTCCCGCGACAGCGGCCCACGCCCTGTCGCGTATATGCCGCGGTCCAGGCGGCTCCAGCGGCCATGCTGGACCCACGTCTCCACGGTCGAGGCGGGCAGTCCCGTGGCGAGCGCCTGTCGGCGGCTGATAACGCCGTGCTGCCGCTTGATGAGCCGGCGGCAGGCTGGCGGAGTTTCCGGTGGCATGAATCCAGCCTGACCGGCAGGATCGGACCGGGCCACGGACCCGGCCCGGGTTGTGGACAACCATCAGGCCTCCACCCGGGCCTGTGGATAACAGCAAGAAGCCCTGGCCTTGTGCTAGGCGGACGCGAGGGGCGCACTCATGAAGGTGGCGCTGTTTACGCTGGGCGGGACCATCGCCAGCACCGGCACCAGCCCGACAGAGGGTGTCACGCCCCGGCTGACCGGGGCCGACCTGCTGGCCTCCGTGCCCGGCCTGAAGCAAGCCGATGCCGAGCTGACCGTGCACGACTTCCGGCAGGTGCCCAGCTCGTCACTGACCATCGATGACAGCCTCGATCTGGCCGTGGCCATCCAGGACCAGACCGGCCCCGGTGGCGTGGACGGGGTGGTGGTCAGCCAGGGGACCGACACCATTGAGGAGACGTCGTTCCTGCTTGACCTGGTGTACGACGGGGACGCGCCGGTCGTCTTCACCGGCGCCATGCGCAACCCCACCCTGGCCGGGGCCGACGGCCCGGCCAACCTGCTGGCGGCGGTGACGGTGGCGGCTGCCCCGCAGGCCCGCGGACGGGGCAGCCTGGTCGTGCTGGGCGACGAGATTCACGCCGCCCGGTTCGTGCGCAAGGCCCACACCACCAGCGTGGCCGCGTTCATCAGCCCGCCGGCCGGTCCGCTGGGTTTCGTGGCCGAGGGCCGGGCCGTGCTGCTCACCCGCCCGGCTCACCGCCCAGCGCTCCCGGCCCTCACCAGCCTGCGGGCCCCCGCGAACCGGCCGGACCAGAGCAT
>DASXJM010000406.1:0-12743 GCA_036497405.1 Streptosporangiaceae bacterium
GCAGTCCGGGGTGGTGCTGAAGTACGTCATCCAGGCCCGCGAGCGCGGGCTGGGCGTCATCTTCATCACCCACAACCCGCACCACGCCTACCCGGTGGGTGACCGGTTCCTGCTGCTGAACCGGGGCCGGAGCATCGGCTATTACGAGAAGAGCCAGGTCACCCGGGAAGAACTGACCGGGCTGATGGCGGGCGGCGGCGAACTCGAGGCGCTCAGCCACGAGCTCGAGGCCGCGGGCGGTGCGTCCGCCGGGGTGGCGGCGGCGCTGAGCGAGGAAGTCGGGGAACTGGGCCTGGCCCACGACACGGATGGGCAGCAGCCCAGCTCGTCGGGTACGCCGAACCCGCCCAGCACCGCCACGTAAGTCACCGGCCGAACTGACTCCGAGCTGGCCGGCCAACCGGCCGGCCAGCTCGGGGTGGCAGAACGTACCTACGACGGCGTGGGATACACGCTGAACCAGGAGAACCGTTGAGCGCGCCACCAGCAGGGCCACAACCAGACAGCGGCCGCCCGTTCGAGGTGCTGACCATGGGGCGCATCGGGGTGGACATCTACCCGCTGCAGACCGGCCGGTCGTTGCGGCAAGTCGAAACGTTCGCCAAATACCTCGGGGGCAGCGCGACCAACGTCGCGGTGGCCGCGGCCCGCTACGGGCGCCGGGCCGCGGTGATCAGCCGCACCGGCCAGGACCCGTTCGGCGACTACATCCACGACGCACTGGCCGGCTTCGGGGTGGACGACCGGTTCGTCACCGCGGTGTCCGCGCTGCCCACGCCGGTGACGTTCTGCGAGATCTTCCCGCCGGACGACTTCCCGCTGTACTTCTACCGGTTCCCGACCGCCCCGGACCTGCAGATCGAGCCCAACGAGATCGACCTGGCCGCGGTCGAGAGCGCGGGCATCTTCTGGATGACCGGCACCGGCCTGTGCCAGGAACCGAGCCGCAGCGCCACCCTGGGGGCGCTGAAGGCCCGGTCGAAGGGCCGCCCGGGCGGTCTCACCGTGTTCGACCTGGACTACCGGGCGATGTTCTGGCCGTCCCGGGACGAGGCGCGGCGCTGGTACGCCGAGGCGCTGCCGCACGCCACGGTGGCGGTGGGCAACCTGGACGAGTGCGACACCGCGGTCGGAGTGCGCGAGCCGCGCAAGGCCGCGGCCGCCCTGCACGAGGCCGGGGTCCGGCTGGCCATCATCAAGCAGGGACCGGACGGCGTGCTGGCCTCGGACGGCCAGCAGGTGGTCGAGGTCCCGCCGGTCCCGGTCGAGGTGGTCAACGGGCTCGGGGCCGGGGACGCCTTCGGCGGCGCGCTCTGTCACAGCCTGCTGTCCGGCTGGGACCTGGAGCGGACGCTGCGGTTCGCCAACGCGGCCGGGGCCATCGTGGCCTCCCGGCTGGCCTGCGCCGACGCCATGCCGACGGCGGCCGAGGTCGAGGCGAAGATGTCGGAGGCCCAGCGTGCGTGACGCCGACCTCAGGCGCCTGGTCGAGACCCGGGTGCACCAGCCGCAGGCCATCGCCGAGGCGGGCGCGCGGCGCCGGGCCGCCCCGGCCCCGGCCGACGGCCACGGCAAGCTGATGATCATCGCGGCTGACCACCCGGCCCGGGGCGCGCTGCGAGCCGGCGACCGGCCGTTCGCCATGGGTAACCGGGCCGACCTGCTGGACCGCCTGTGCCTGGCGCTGTCCCGGCCCGGGGTCAACGGCGTGCTCGGCACTCCGGACATCCTGGAGGACCTGCTGCTGCTGGGCGCGCTGGACGAGAAGGTCGTGATCGGCTCGATGAACCGTGGCGGCCTGGCCGGGACCACGTTCGAGATCGACGACCGGTTCACCGCCTACGACGCGGCCAGCATCGCGGCGGCCGGCTTCGACGGCGGCAAGATGCTGATCCGGATCGACCCGGACGACCCGGCCACCGCGGCCACCCTGGAGGCGTGCAGCAACGCCGTGAGCGACCTGGCGGCCCAGCAGCTGATCGCCATGGTCGAGCCGTTCATCTCCCACCGCCGGGACGGGAAGATTCGCAACGACCTCAGCCCGGAGGCCATGATGCGCGCGATCGCGGTCGCCTCCGGCCTGGGCAACACGTCCGCCTACACCTGGCTCAAGGTGCCCTACGTGGACGACATGGAGCGGGTCATGGCCGCGTCCACCCTGCCGGCGCTGATCCTGGGCGGCGAGGTGGCCCCGGACCAGAGCGCGGTCATGGCCGCCTGGCGCAAGACCCTGGAGCTACCGACCGTGAGGGGATTCGTCATCGGACGCTCACTGCTGTTCCCGCCGGGCGACGACGTGGCCGGCGCGGTCGACACCGTGGTGGAAATGCTGTGAGCGGCGCCCCGGAGCGAGCGGGAAGCGCTGTGACCGCCCAGTCCTGGTTCTTCCCGCACGGCAGTGCCGCGGAGGGGCCGTACGTCACGTCGATCACGCCGGACGTGGCCGGCTGGACCTACAGCGGCCTGCGGGTGGCCGAGCTGCCGCCCGGCGGGAAGGTCGAGCTGGACACCGGTCCGGACGAGGTGCTGGTGCTGCCGCTGAGCGGCGCGGCCGAGGTCAAATGCGACGGCCAGCGGTTCACGCTGACCGGGCGGCGCGACGTGTTCAGCGGGGTCACCGACTTCGCGTACCTGCCCCGGGACGCCCGGGCCGCGGTGACCAGTGCCGACGGCGGGCGGTTCGCGCTGCCAGCCACCCGGGCCGACCGGCGGCTGACCGCCCGGTACGGCCCGGCCGAGGGCGTGTCGGTCGAGCTGCGCGGGGCCGGGGTGGCCAGTCGGCAGGTGAACAACTTCTGCACGCCGGCGACCTTCGCCGCCGACCGGATGATCGCGGTCGAGGTGCTGACCCCCGGCGGCAACTGGTCCTCCTATCCCCCGCACAAGCACGACCAGGCCGGGCCGGACGAGTCGCAGCTGGAGGAGGTCTACTACTTCGAGGTGGCCGGGGGCGGACCGGGCTATCAGCGGGTATACGGGTCCGGGCCGGGACGGGAGATCGACGTGTGCACCGAGGTCAGCACGGGTGACGTGGTGCTGGTCCCGTACGGCTACCACGGCCCGTCCATGGCCGCGCCCGGCTACGACCTGTACTACCTGAACGTGATGGCCGGGCCCGGCGAGCGGGTGTGGAAGTTCTGTGACGACCCGGCCCACGCCTGGATCCGCGCCACCTGGACGGACGTCCCGATCGACCCCCGGCTGCCGATGACCCGGTGAGCGAGCGAAGGGGCGCGGCGGCGCCTGGACTGACGAGCGAGGAACGAGCGAGGAGGGAAGGCGGCGCCTTCAGGCGCCCCGAAGCCGAGTGAACGAGACAATAGAGCTGACCGTGGCCCAGGCGCTGGTCCGGTTCCTGGCCCAGCAGTACAGCGAGCGGGACGGCGAGCGGCAGCGGCTGATCCCCGGCTGCTTCGGCATCTTCGGCCACGGCAACGTGGCCGGGGTGGGCCAGGCGCTGCTGGAGTCCCAGCTGACCCGGCCGGGCGACCTGCCCTACTACCTGGCCCGCAACGAGCAGGCCATGGTGCACGCGGCGGTGGGGTTCGCCCGGATGCGGAACCGGGCCCAGGCCATGGCCTGCACGGCCTCGATCGGCCCCGGCTCGACCAACATGGTGACCGGCGCGGCGCTGGCCACCATCAACCGCATCCCGGTCCTGCTGCTGCCCAGCGACGTGTTCGCCACCCGGGCGGCCAGCCCGGTGCTGCAGGAGCTGGAGAACCCGCAGGCCGGCGACGTGTCGGTGAACGATGCGTTCCGCCCGGTGTCGCGGTATTTCGACCGGATCTGGCGGCCCGAGCAGCTGATATCCGCGCTGCTGGCCGCGATGCGGGTGCTGACCGATCCGGCCGACACCGGCGCCGTGACGCTGGCGCTCCCCCAGGATGTCCAGGCGCAGGCTCATGAGTGGCCGGAGCGTCTGTTCAGAACCAGAGTGTGGCCCATCGCCCGGGCGGTACCAGAACCGGAAGCGGTGTCCCGGGCCACCGGGGTCATCCGGAGCGCGCGGCGGCCGCTGATCATCGCGGGCGGCGGGGTGCTGTACTCCGGGGCCCAGGACACCCTGCGGCGGCTGGCCGAGCAGACCGGCATCCCGGTGGCCGACACCCAGGCGGGCAAGGGCGCCGTGCCCTGGGACCACCCGCAGTCGGTGGGCGGGGTCGGCTCGACCGGCACGCCGCCCGCCAACGAACTGGCCGCCGCGGCCGACGTGGTGATCGGGGTCGGCACCCGCTACAGCGACTTCACCACCGCGTCCCGGACCGCGTTCGCCCATCCGGACGTGCGGTTCGTCAACGTCAACGTGGCCGCGTTCGACGCGGCCAAGGAGTCGGCCACCGCGGTGGAGGCCGACGCCCGGCGCGGCCTGGAGGCCCTGGCCGGGGGGCTGGCCAGCTACCGGGTGACCGACGCCTACGCCGGGCATTACCGGCGGCTGACGCAGCGCTGGACCCCGGTGGTCGAGCACGCCTACCACCTGGGGCACCAGCCGCTGCCCGCGCAGACCGAGGTGATCGGCGCGGTCAACGAGATCATCGGCCCCCGCGACGTGGTCGTGCAGGCCGCCGGCAGCCTGCCCGGAGATCTGCAGATGCTGTGGCGGGCCCGGGACCCGAAGCAGTACCACGTGGAGTACGGCTACTCCTGCATGGGCTACGAGATCGCGGCCGGCCTGGGCATCAAGATGGCCGCCCCCGACCGCGAAGTGGTGGTCATGGTGGGCGACGGCTCGTACCTGATGCTGTCGTCCGAGATCGTCACCGCGGTGTCCGAGGGCATCAAGCTGACCATCGTGCTGATCGACAACCGGGGCTTCTCCAGCATCGGCTCGCTGTCGGAGAGCCTGGGCTCGCAGCGGTTCGGCACCTCCTACCGGTACCGGAACCACGAATCCGGGCTGCTCGACGGGGGCAACCTGCCGGTCGACCTGGCCGCCAACGCCGAAAGCCTGGGCGCGGACGTGCTCCGGACCCGGAGCATCGACGAGTTCCGGGTCGCCCTGGGCAAGGCCAAGGCGGCGGCCCGCACCACCGTGGTCTACATCGAGACCGACCCGCTGGCCCCGGTGCCGTCCTCGGAGAGCTGGTGGGACGTGCCGGTCTCGGAGATCGCCGCGCTGCCCAGCACCCAGCAGGCCCGCCAGGAATACGAACAGCACAAGCAAAGCCAGAGGGAGTACCTGTGAGCGCTGGTTCTTTGAGGGCGCGGCCGGCCCGGCTGCTGCTGGGCAGCTGCCCCGACTCCTGGGGGGTCTGGTTCGCCGACGATCCCCTCCAGACGCCCTGGTCCCGGTTCCTGGACGAGCTGGCCGAGGTCGGCTACCAGTACCTGGAGCTGGGCCCGTACGGCTACCTGCCCACCGATCCGGCCCGGCTGGCCGATGAGGTCGGCCGCCGCGGGCTCACCGTGGCCGGCGGCACGGTGGCCGGCCACAGCGGGCTGCACAAACCAGGCGACTTCGACTCGATCCTGGCCGCGACCCGGCAGGTGGCTTCGCTGACCGCGGCGCTGGGCGCCAAGCACGTCATCTTCGTCCCGGTGCCGGGCTTCCGCGACGACGTGACCGGGGCCTACCTGGAGCCAGCCGAGCTGGACGCGGACGGGTGGCGGACGCTGTGCACGGCAGCCAATGAGATCGGGCGCCAGATCGCGGAAGAGTTCGGGGTGCGGTTGCAGTTCCACCCCCACGCCGACAGCCACGTGATGACCCAGCCCCAGGTCGAGCGGTTCCTGGACGGCACCGACCCGCGCTACGTGTCGCTGTGCCTGGACACCGGGCACCTGGCCTACGGCCGGGCCGACTCGGTGCAGATCATCCGGTCGTTCCCGGAGCGGATCGGCTACGTGCACATCAAGCAGATGGACCCGGGCATCGTGGCCAAGGCCGAGGCCGAAGACCTGCCGTTCGGGCAGGCGGTGGCCATGGGAGCCAGCGTCGAGCCGCCCGAGGGCCTGCCGGACATCCCGTCCGTGCTGGCGGCACTGGAGGAGCTGGACGCGGAGCTGTTCACCGTGGTCGAGCAGGACATGTACCCGTGTGACTTCGGCAAGCCCAAACCGATCGCGGACCGGACGTTCCGGTACCTGAGCGGGGCCGGGCAGGGCGCAGGCGGAGGTGCGGCGTGACCGTGCGAGTGGGCGTGATCGGCGTCGGGCTGATCGGTGAGGACCACGTCCGGCGGCTGACCGCGGTGGTGGACGGCGCGTCGGTGACGGCGGTGACCGACGTCGACTCCGGCCGGGCCGAGGCGGTGGCCAAGCAGTACGGGGTCCCGGCCGTGCACCCGACCGGCGAGGACGTGATCGCCGACCCGGCCGTGGACGCGGTGGTGGTGGCCTCATGGGGTCCCACCCACGAGCAGTACGTGCTGGCCGGGATCGCCGCGGGCAGGCCGGTGTTCTGCGAGAAGCCGCTGGCCACCACCCGCGAGGCCTGCGAACGGGTGCTGGCCGCCGAGACCGCGGCGGGCCGCCGGCTGGTCCAGGTCGGGTTCATGCGCCGGTATGACGATGCCTACCGGGGGGTGAAGACCGCGGTGGCGGCCGGGACGATCGGGGCGCCGCTGCTGGCCCACATGGCCCACCGCAACCCGGCGGTGCCGCCCACGGTGACCAGCGAGGACGCCATCAACGACTCGGCCGTGCACGAGGTCGACGTGACCCGCTGGCTGCTGGGCGAGGAGATCACCTCAGTGGCGGTGCTGTCGCCCAGACACAGCTCGCACGCGGCGGCCAGCCTGCAGGACCCGATGGTGGTGATGTTCCGGACCGCCAGCGGCGTGCTGGTCGACGACGAGCTGGGCCTGAACGTGCGCTACGGCTACGACATCCGCTGCGAGGTGGTGTGCGAGACCGGGCAGGCCCGGCTGCCTGTCAGCGACCCGGTGCCGCCGGACTGGCGGGTCCGGTTCAGTGACGCCTACGACACCGAGTTCCGGTCCTGGGTCGCGGACGTGACCGCGGGCCGTCCGCCCAGCGGCCCGTCGGCCTGGGACGGCTATGCGGCCACGGTGGTGGCCGGGGCCTGCGTGTCGGCGTTGTACTCCGGGGTGTGGACGGACGTCGTGCTCAGTGAGCGCCCGGCCCTGTACGGCGGTTCGGGGGGCCGGTCGTGAAGATCGCCCTCGACCCGTACATGCTGCGCACGGTCCCGCTGACCGAGCTGCCCGGGGTCGTGGCCGACCTGGGGTACGAGTACATCGAGCTGTCACCGCGGGAGGACTTCACCCCGTTCTTCCTGCACCCGCGGGCTGATTCCGGCCGGGTCCGGGCGTTCAAGGCGGCCCTGGACGCGGCCGGGGTCAAGGTGGCCTCGCACCTGCCGCTGTACCGGTGGTCCGGGCCGGACGAAGACGAGCGCCAGGCCGCGGTGCGCTACTGGAAGCGGGCCATCGAGCTCACCGTGGAGCTGGACTGCGACACGATGAACTCCGAGTTCAACGGGCGGCCGGAACAGGCGTCCCGGAGCGAGGCCCAGTTCTGGCGGTCGGTGGAAGAGCTGCTGCCGGTGTTCGAACGCGAAGGCGTCAAGCTGCGGCTGGAGCCGCACCCGGACGACTTTGTGGAGGACGGACTGACCGCGATCGACATGGTCCGCGGCATCAACTCGCCGCTGGTCTCCTTCCTGTACTGCGCGCCGCACACGTTCCACCAGGGCGGCAACCTGGCCGAGATCATGGAGTATGCCGGAGACCTGCTGACCCAGGTGCACATCGCCGACTCGTTCGACCACCGGGCATCCTCGGGCAACCGGTACATCATCAACCCGCCGGGGTCGACGGCCCGGATCCACCAGCACCTGGACATTGGGCAGGGCGAAGTGGACTGGGATTCGTTCTTCGGGACCCTGGCTCGTGTTGGCTTCGACGGCATCGCCACCGTCTGCGTCTTCGCCTGGGAAGAACGAGCCCGCGAGTCCTCGGTCTCTAACCTGGCCAAGGTCCGCGAGTACGTGAGCAAGTACTTCTAAGGGCGGGAGGTCTCAGAAGTCGCTGCTCGCGGGGGCGGGTTCGGCACTGGTACTGGCGGGCTGGGCGATTCGGAGGCGGGCGGCGCGGGCCTGGGCGGGGAGGCGGGTCAGGAGTTCGGCGGCTTCGGGGACGGTGCGGTCGGTGGCGCTGGCGGTGACGCGCTTGCCGGCCACGTCGAGTTTGACCGAGGCCAGGCCGAGGCGGCGCTGAACCGGGCCCTGGACCCAGCGGACACTCTGCACCTTCTCCAGCGGGACCCAGGTGACGGTGCGGCGCAAGCGTCCCCTGGACGCCACGACGTAGTGGTCGTCGCCGCCGAAGGCCAGGAAGTGGTAGTTGAGCGGGGCCTTCCAGCGGGTGGAGCCGGGCGGGCGCTCGGTGGGCTGGGGCGGGTCGGCCACCAGCTCGGCCAGCATCTTCTCGGCCTCGGCCCGGGTGCCGACCGGGACCAGGGCCCGCAGCCGCTTGGACTCGGACCGGTTCTCGCGCCGCTGGCGCGGGCCGGCCACATCGACCTCGAGCTTGGCCCAGCCGAACCACCGCCACACCAGCGGCTCGACCAGCCGCACGGCCTGGATCCGGCCGGGCCGGATCGTCTCGGCCGTGGTCTGCACCAGCCCGGACCGGAGCCGCACCCCGTCCGGGGCCAGCGCGACCGTGGTCCCGTACTGCCCGTTGAACTGGCGCCACACGCCGATGATCGCGCCGATGAGGACCGGCAGGTACGAGGCGTTGGCCGTTGGCGAATGCACGACCACGGCGAGGATCACGATGGCGGCGATGATGACGACCAGGATCACGCCGGTGATGCTGAAGATCAGCCCGGCGGCCAGGCGGCCCGGGTGCACGTGGAACAGCACCCGCTCGTCGGCCTGTGGCTCGGCCGGGGTAGCGGTGGGTGCGGTGGCCTGGGTGCGGGGCGCGGGGACCGCGGCTCCGGCCGGGCTGGCACTGGCCTGGCTGGCACTGCCGTGGCTGACCTTGCTCAGGGACAGCAGCTCCTCACGCAGCCGCAGGGCTTCGGCCTTGCGCAGCGCGAGCAGTTTGGCGTCGGACGAATCGGCGCCGGCCATGCGCAACTGGATCGCGGCCAGGCCCAGGGTCCGGGCCAGTCCGGTCTGCACCACGTCGATGGCCTGGACCTGGGACAGCGGAAACCGCAGCGACTGGCGCCGGATCAGCCCGGTCTCGATGAACAGGACCCCGCGCTCGACCCGCCAGCGGGTCACGGCCCAGTTGATGATCCCGAGGATGAGGACGACGGCGATGACCACGCCTTCGCTGATGAACTCGCTACCGCCCGACTTCCGGCCGTTGGCCACCACCAGCAGCACCAGCAGCACCAGCAGGCCGGTGAAGTGACGGCCGCTGCGGACCAGCGGGGACAGCGGGTGCAGCCGGTGCCAATCGGCCATGCCGTCGTCGGGGGACGGCCCCCCGGGCCGGCCCGGAGCTGGCACCGCCGCCTCGCGGGGGCCGGCGCCCTCGCTCTGGCCGGTGCCCGATCCCGGGTAGGACGGAAGCTGGCTGGTCACAGGCCAGCCGCCTGCGCCTCGCCGAGCTGGGCCAGCTGGTCGCGCAGGCGCGAGGCTTCGGTCCGCTCCAGGCCCGGGATGCGGGCGTCGCTGGCGGCGGCGGCGGTGTGCATCCGCACCGTGGCCAGGCCCAGGCTCCGCTCGACCGGACCCGCGGTCACGTCGATGAACTGCATCCGCCCGTACGGCACCACCGACTGGCGGCGGATCATCACCCCACGCCGCACCATCAGGTCGTCGTGCCGCTCGGTGTAGCCCCAGGCCGCAACCCGGCGGGCCACGAACCACAGCATGGTCAGCCCGGCAGCCAGCAGGACCAGGCCCACGATCAGGCCGATGACGGGTGTCCCGGCCAGGCCGCCGATCAGGCCGCCCAGGGCCGCGACCGGCAGCGTCACCACCACGACCTGGATCCGCCGGGCCCGCAGCAGCAGCGGTGATGGCCGCTGCCAGGTCAAGCTGTCATCCCCCGTGTCCGGCCGGACGCCGGTGTCCCCTGCCGTCATGGCCGACGGTCCTCCCGTGCTGGGATTGCCCCTGTATCACCGGTCCGTTTTGACCGGTCTGTGTGTGCCAGCGATCGTGCCCCGCCGCACCTTACCGAAACGTCGTCGCCGGAGAGGAGCGGGGGCCGAGGGCCGAGGCCGGCGGCGGGGTCAGGTGGTGGCCCAGGAGGGGTTGCGGCCGGCCAGGGCGAGGACCTGGTCGAAGGGGGTGGCGTCGGCGGGGGTGGTCCGGGACGGGCCGAAGGCGACGTCGCCGGCCGGGGCGTCGGGGCTGGCGAACAGGTCGAGGAAGGTGCGGGCGGCGCCGACGGCGGCCGGGTCGGGCTGGTAGGGCTGGCCGGTGGCCTGGGCCAGGTCCCAGCCGTGCACGACCAGTTCGTCGGCCAGGGTGGCGCCGACCATGTCGGCCGGTGAGTCCATGCCCGCGATCCGGGTCATGCCCTCCCAGGCGCCCGGGCCGGACCAGGCCTGGGCCAGGGTGGCCAGGTCGGCGGGGATGCGGGTACGCCAGTCGGCGGGCAGCTGGGCCGCGTCGCCGGCGGGCTGCTGGTTGGTCAGCGGGCCGCGGTCCTTGCGGCCCGCGGCGGCGAACGCGCGGGCCATCGTGCCGATGTGCTCGACCAGGTCAGCGACCTGGTACTGCGGGCACGGGGTGGGGGCCGTGTGCTGCCCGTCGGTGACGTTGCTGACCAGTTGCGCGAGCTGCTGGGCCGCAGGCCCGAGATCGATGCTGTCCATACCGGGTGAGACGACGCCGCGAGCCGCCACTCATCGCCGCCCCGCTTATTTAGTTGAAGGCCAGGGGTAGGGTGGAATCGGGTTCGCAGGGAGCCTCCGGTCCGCGGGCAGGGCAGAGTCCACCTGAGCAGGACCCCTTTGCATCTAGGCTCACCTCCTCCTTTCGGCCTGGTCACGCGGACGCCGGGCAGACGAAAGGAGCTGGCATGGCCGGCATCTCACTGCCCGATCGGGCGAACCTCACTCAGCTGCGCAAGCAGGCCCGGGATCTGCAGCGCGCCGTACGGGCGGGCTCAGCCGAGGCCCGTGACGAGGTGGCCCGCTACCACCCGGCTGGGGCCCCGGACGTGGCCACGTTCTCGCTGTCCGCGGCCCGGCTGGTGATCAGCCGCCGCTACGGGTTCTCCAGCTGGACCCGGCTCAAGCACCACGTGGAGACGCGGGAGCACTACACCCGCATTCCCCCTCAGGCGGAGGATGGCGCCGGGCTGGGTGATGAGTTCTTGCGGCTGGGGTGCTTGTGGTACGAGGACGACCAGCCGGAGCGGTGGGCGCGGGCCCGGGCGCTGCTGGCCGCGCAGCCCGAGCTGACCCGGGGTCACGTACATGCGGCGTCGGCCGCGGCCGACGTGGCGACGCTGCGGGCCATTCTGGGCGCCGATCCGGGGGCGGCTCGGCGGGAGGGCGGACCGTACCGGGCCGAGCCGCTGTACTACCTGGCTTATGCCCGGCACGATCCGCAACTGAGCCAGGACGCGGTGCTGAGCAGTGCCCGGCTGCTGCTGGCGGCCGGGGCCGACCCCAACGCGGGCTACTTCTGGCGGGGGCTGCCGACCCCGTTCACCGTGCTGACCGGGGTACTGGGCCACGGTGAGCTGGGGCCGGACCGGCAGCCGCCGCACCCGCACGCCCCGGCCCTGGCCCGGCTGCTGCTGGAGTCGGGCGCGGACCCGAACGACGCCCAGGCCCTGTACAACCGGATGTTCGAGCCGGGCCAGGAGCACCTGGAGCTGCTGCTGGAGTTCGGCCTGGGCCGCGGGGACGGCGGTCCGTGGCGGGCCCGGCTCGGCGACGCCCAGGGCAGCCCGGCCGAGCTGGTCCGGGGCCAGCTGGAATGGGCCGTCACCCACGGCCTGGCCGACCGGGTCCGGCTGCTGGGCCGGCACGGAGTCGACGTCACCTCGCGGGCGCCGGGTCGCCAGTCCCCCGCCGAGCTGGCCCCCGTTGAGCTGGCCCTGACCACCGGGCACGCCGAGCTGGTGGAGGTGCTGGCCGAGTTCGGGGCGGGCCCGGCCGAGCTGGATCCGGACGAGGCCATGGTGGCCCGGCTGCTGGCCGGGGACCAGGCCGGGGCCGAGAGCCTGGAGCGTGACAACCCGCTGGCCCTGGAGGAGGTCAAGCTGACCAGGCCGGGGCTGATCGTGTGGGCGGCGGTGCTGGGCCGCACCAGCGCGGTGGACCTCATCGCCGGCCTGGGCTTCGACGTCAACGCCAAGGCCCGCACGGACGGCCCCGGCACCACCGAATGGGAGACCGCGCTGCACCACACGGCCCGGGCCGGCAACCTGGCCCTGGCCCGGCGGCTGGTCGAGCTGGGGGCCGACCCGGACGTGCGCGACCACCGGTTCGGCAGCACGCCACTCGGGTGGGCCCAGCACTTCGGGCAGCCGGAGCTGATCGCGTTCCTGGACCCGCTGACCAGTCCCGAGCCGGCGGCGGGCTAGATCGGCCCGGTCTCGTCGGGGCCGGAGCGCAGGTAGGTCAGCACGGCCCGGACCCGGTTGTTGTCGGTGTCGGTGGCCTCCAGCCCCAGCTTGGCGAACACGCTGGTCACGTGGGCTTCCACCGTGCGCGGGGACAGGAACAGGTCCTTGGCGATGCCGACGTTGGACCGGCCCTCGGCCATCCGGCTGAGCACGTCCCGCTCGCGCGGGTTGAGCGTGCCGATGGTGCCGGTGGTGCGCTGCCGTTGCAGCAGGCGGCGCACCACC